>NZ_JBHZCN010000056.1:0-61109 GCF_042755465.1 Kitasatospora sp. NPDC059160
CTTGCTGGTGGGCTGGTTGATGTTTATAAGAGACTGGCGGGAGAGCACTACCTTGACACGGTAGGGGTCACTGGTTCAATCCCAGTATCGCGCACAGTAACGGCCGAGGCCGCGATCCGTCAGGGTCGCGGCCTCGGCCTCTTGCGTTCCGGGTTCGAGGAAGAGGGCGGAGAAGAGCCGCGTACGGTCGCCCTCACCGACGTCCGTACGCGGCGTCTCCGCCTGCCGGGGTGCTCTGCGCACCGCTCTCGCCCGTCCGCGTGTCATCGCGGCCCGCGGCCTCCCCGGCGGCACTGCTCCCCGTCCCCAGGGGAACAGTGCCCGTTCTGGTGTTCTCTGTTTCTCCTGACGGCTCCGCGGCCGTGCCGTCCGCCTCAGCGGCCGATCAGATCGGCCAGGGCCTCGGCCTGGTTCGCCATCTGCTCCCACCCGCCGAACAGCATCACCAGTAGCACGGCGCACGGCAGGGCCATGGCCAGCGCGACGGCGGGGTGCCGGGTGGGGCGCTCGGCGGACTGGGGCTGGATGAAGGGCGGTCGACGCCGGCGGGTGGTTCCCGTCTGCTGCGATGCCATGGCCCTGCTCCTGATCCGGTCGAGTTGGCGCGGTGGACGGCTTACCTCGGGGGACGAGCTCCCCGTCCACCGCTGGACACAACGCTATTGGCCGGGGGGCCTTTCGGGCGTCATGCCGTCGTACTGTTCCTCGGGCATCCCGGAGGATGACGCTCAGACTCAAGGCGTACTACCGGAGGGGGAGGAAGGTCGCGCACCGCCCCCGGGGGAACCCTGAGGGGCAACCCCGAGAGGCGATTCGGCACCCCTGTGACCTGCTGCTCAGCTCACGATCGGACAATCGCACGGCGGCTTGAGGTGTTGCGTATCAGCACACCGCAGCGGGCAGTCCGTAAGCTGTGCCGGACAGGAACTGACGATGCCCCAACCGACGGGGCCTCACCCACAGGCTGACGGGGAACGAGACATGGCGATGATGCGGCTGAGGCGTGAGGACCCCCGCATCGTCGGGCCGTACCGCCTGCACCGGCGACTGGGAGCCGGCGGCATGGGCGTGGTCTACCTCGGCTCCGACCGCCGCGGCCAGCGCGTCGCCCTCAAGCTCATCCGGGCCGAACTCGCCGAGGACCAGGAGTTCCGCACCCGCTTCGCCCGCGAGATCGCCGCCGCCTCCAGGATCCGGGGCGGCTGCACCGCCCGGGTCGTCGGCTCCGACATCGAGGCCGACCGCCCCTGGCTGGCCACCGCCTACGTCCCCGGCCCCTCCCTCTACAAGCGGGTCGGCGACGAAGGGCCGCTGAGCTGGCCCGAAGCCGCCCGGATCGGCGCCGCCCTGGCCGACGGGCTGGTCAAGGTGCACGAGGCCGGAGTCGTCCACCGCGACCTCAAGCCCTCGAACATCCTGCTCTCCCCGCGCGGCCCGCGGATCATCGACTTCGGCATCGCCTGGTCGCGCGGCGCCAGCACCCTCACCCACGTCGGCACCGCCGTCGGCTCCCCCGGCTTCCTCGCCCCCGAGCAGGTCCGCGGCGTCGCCGTCACACCGGCCACCGACGTCTTCGCCTTCGGCGCCACCCTCGCGTACGCGCTCACCGGGGACACCCCGTTCGGCTCCGGGGCGTCCTCCGAAGTGATGCTGTACCGGGTCGTCCACGAGGAACCCGACCTGTCCGCCGTCCCCCCGCCGCTCGCCCCGCTCATCGGGGCCTGCCTCGCCAAGGAACCCGCCGAGCGGCCCGGCGCGGCCGCCCTGCACGAGCGGCTCAGCGAGCTGGCGGCCCGCGGCACGGCCGCCGCCGGCGGGCGCGGGGTCAGACGGGGAACCGCGGCCGCCGCACCCGCCGGTGCACCGCAGGCACCCCAGCACCCCCAGCAGGAGAACGGGCGGCCGGGCGTACCGGGCCCCGGGCGCTCACCCGAACCCGCCGCACCGGCCGCGCGGGCCCGGGCCGGTGCGGGCCGGGCCGGCGGGCAGGCGCCCGCCGGCGCCGCGCGGCGCCCGCACGGCGCCCCGCTCCCCCGGCCCGAGGCCACGCCCGTCACCCGCCGACTCCGGGACCGCTCACAGACCCCGCCGCCGGCCCGGCCCCGCCCCCGGGACCGGCAGCACACCCCCGCACCCGGCGGACGGCCCGGCACGGCACGGCAGCGGTTGCTGCGGCAGCGGCTGGTCGTCTTCGTCACCGTGACGATCGGCGTCGCGCTGGCCATCGCGGCGGCGCAGGGCTGCGAGAACCGGAGCAACCAGGGGGCGCGACCGGCGGTCGGGCAGAGCGCGACGGCCGGTACGGGTGGCGGCGGTGGCGGCGGCGGCGAACTGGCCGTGCCCGGGAGTTCCGTGGACGTCGCGCCGCAGGCCTCGGCGACCCCGCTCCCAACCCCGCTCCCGGCCGCCGCGCGCGGCACCGCGGACAGTGCGTTGGCGCCCGCGCAGGGGCCCGGTCCCGTGGTGGACTGGCCCAACCGCAGCTACCCCGACGCGGCGGGCGGGCCGGCCGTCACCTTGAAGGACGGGCGCTCGGTCGGCGGCGGGCCGCAGATCGCGCTGAGCGCCGTCCTGCCCGCCCGGTACAAGGGGCAGCCGGCCACGGTCGTGGTGCTGCGGCGGGTGGAGGGATCGGCGCCGGTCGACCTCGTCCAGCTCTACACCTTCGCCGGGGACTCACCCGTGGCCACCACCTCCCGGACCTCCACCGCCGACCCGCAGGCCACCGCCGCCTGGCGCCTGGACGGCAGCGCCGTCGTCCGTGAGGAACGCGTGGCCGCCACCGGCGCGATCATCTCCACCCGCTACACCGCGCGGGCCGACGGCACCCTCGACGAGTCCTGGCCCGGCGCCGGCGCCTCCGGCGGCACCGGCCTCACCACCCCTCCCCCGGCCGCCGCCCCGGCCCCACCCACCGCCCCGACGGGCTGAGCGAGCGAGCTGGCACAGGAAGTCGGGCTGGCCGACTTCTGGCGCCTCGCCCTGTGCCAGGGGCGTGAGGTGGACGGCACAGCCCAGGCGGCGGGCAGCGGGCGCGTCGGTGTCGAGCACTGGAAGTCGGGTCGGCCGACTTCTGGTGCGGCGGTGGGGCTGCGGGCTCAGGGTGCGCAGCTGACCGGGTGGTCCCGCGGCGAGCGGAGCGGCTTCCGGCACAGCAGCGGCGACATCGGGCCTGGAGAAGACCGCGCAGGAAGTCGGGTCGGCCGACTTCTGGCGCACGGTGGGGCTTGGTGGGCAGCTGCGGGCGAGCGTAAGAAGTCGAGCAGGGCGGCCGTTCGTGCTGCGGTCTGGCGATAAGGGCCCAGTCGCGAGGTAGCCTGCGCGGCTCAGGTGGCGGGCGTCAGAAGTCGGGCCCGCCGACTTCTAGCGCCAGCCGGAGGCGGGGTCGCCGGGCGAACGGCGGAGGTCGGGGCTGCCGATTTTCGGCGCAGGCAACGGGTCTTGAGCAGGTGCAAGAGCTTCCGGGGGCGCAGCAGAAGTCGAACCGGCCGACTTCTGGTGCCGGCCAAGGGTGGCACCAGGTTCGCCGGGTGAGCGGCCTGTGGCGGGGCGACCTCTGGGGTCAGGGGGTGGTGACGGCGTAGAAGGCTACGGCGGCGGCGGCGCCGACGTTGAGGGAGTCGATGCCGTGGGCCATGGGGATGCGGACCGGGTGGTGGGCGGCGGCGATGGCGCGGGGGGTGAGGCCGTCGCCTTCGGCGCCGAGGAGGAGGGCGGTCCTGGGGAGGGTGTGCGGGGCGAGGGTGGCGAGGTCGACGGCGGTGTCGGCGGGGGTGAGGGCGAGGAGGGTGAAGCCGGCGTCGCGGACGGTGTCGAGGGCGGCGGGCCAGGGGTCGAGGCGGGCGTACGGAACCGCGAAGACGGCGCCCATGGAGACCTTGACCGCGCGGCGGTACAGCGGGTCGGCGCAGTCGGGTGAGAGCAGGACGGCGTCCATGCCGAGGGCGGCGGCGCTGCGGAAGATGGCGCCGAGGTTGGTGTGGTCGACCAGGCCTTCGAGCACGGCGACCCGGCGGGCCCCGGTGAGCAGGTCGGCGGCGTCCGGGAGGGGCTTGCGCTCCATCGAGGCGAGGGCGCCGCGGTGGACGTGGTAGCCGGTGACGGCTTCGGCCAGGCCGGGTTCGACGACGTGGACCGGGGCGTCGGCCTCGGCGATGACGTCGGCCATCACGTCGAGCCACTTGGCGGTCAGCAGCATCGACCGCATCCGGTAGCCGGCCGCGAGGGCGCGGCGGATGACCTTCTCCCCCTCCGCGATGAACAGGCCCTCGGCGGGTTCGCGGCGGCGGCGCAGTTCGACGTCGGTCAGGCCGGTGTAGTCGGCGAGGCGCGGGTCGGCCGGGTCGGTGATGGTGCTGGGTTCGGACACCCTGTGATCTTGCCAAGCCGGGACGGGGAAGGCCAAACGGCGGAGGTGACGGGGTGGTCCCAGGCTACTCGGAGTGCAAATATGACGGTATGGCCCGAAATCCGGGCCGATCCTGGGCTCCGTCGGCCTCTGGTGCCACCGGCGACGCCGGCTCCCCCGGTGGGCGCCCACACGGTCGGCTAGAGCTGCCACGCGCGAAGCGGTCGAGACCGGACCGGCACTGGTCGGTGGCCGGACAGGTGTTCGCGCTGCAGATCCTGATCGTGCTGCTGCTGGTCGCGGGGGCAGCGGTGGCGCTGGTGGTGCAGTCGCACAACGACGCCGACCACGAGGCGAGCAACCGGTCGGTGGCGGTCGCCCAGGCCTTCGCCAACTCACCGGGCATGGTGGACGCGCTGCGCTCCCCCGATCCGACCGCGATCCTCCAGCCGAAGGCGCAGTCCGCGCGGATCTCCTCGGGTGTGGACTTCATCGTGGTGCTGAACAACCAGGGCATCCGCTACACCCACCCCAATCCGGCCCGGATCGGCCAGAAGTTCATCGGCACGTACGAGCCGGCGCTGCACGGCCAGGTGGTGACCCAGCACCTCACCGGCACGCTGGGCCCGCTGGTGCAGGCGGTCGTCCCGGTGTACGCGCCGGACGGCTCGGTGGTCGGGCTGGTCTCGGCGGGGGTCACCCTGAGCAACGTGTCCACCGCGAGCGAGCGCCAGCTGCCGCTGGTGCTGGGCGCGGCGGCGGGCGCGATAGGGCTGGCCACGCTGGGGACGGCGCTGATCAGCCGGCGGCTGCGGCGGCAGACGCACGGGCTGGGCCCGGTCGAGATGACCCGGATGTACGAGCACCACGCGGCGGTGCTGCACGCGGTGCGCGAGGGCGTGATGATCGTCGGCGGGGACGGGCGGCTGCTGCTCTGCAACGACGAGGCGCGCCGGCTGCTGGACCTGCCGCCGGACGCCGAGGGCCGCCCGGTGACCGAGCTGGGCCTGGAGCCCGCGCCGCTGGAGCTGCTGACCGCCGACCGGCCGGTGAGCGACGAGGTGGTGCTGGCCGGGGAGCGGCTGCTCGCCGTGAACGTACGGCTGACCGACCGGGACGGCGGCCCGCCCGGCTGCGTCGCCACGCTGCGCGACTCCACCGAGCTGATGGCGCTGACCGGCCGGGCAGAGGGCGCGCAGCGGCGGTTGCGGCTGCTGTACGACGCCGGGCTGACGGTGGGCAGTTCGCTGGACGTGACCCGGACGGCGGAGGAGCTCGCGCAGGTCGCGGTGCCGCGGTTCGCGGACTTCGTCACGGTGGACCTGGCCGAGCAGGTCCTGGCGGGCGAGGAACCCCCGTCGGTCGGCACGCTGGGCCGGATGCACCGCACCGCGCTCGCCGGGATCAGGGACGACGCGCCGTTCCACCCGGTGGGGACGGTACTGGAGGTGGTGCCGGCCACCCCGCTGGCCGGGGCGCTGCACAGCGGCGCGCCCGGGCTGGAGCCGCGGCTGGCCGAGGCGCGGGGCTGGCGGGAGCAGGACCCGGAACGCTCGGCGCGGGTGCTGGCGTACGGGGTGCACTCGCTGGTGCGGGTGCCGCTGCGGGCGCGCGGGGTGCTGCTGGGGGTGGTGCGGTTCTGGCGGGCGGACCGGGCCGAGCCGTTCGAGCCGGAGGACCTGACACTGGCCGAGGAACTGGTGGCGCACGCGGCGGTGTGCATCGACAACGCCCGGCGCTACACCCGGGAGCACGAGATGGCGGTGACCCTCCAGCACAGCCTGCTGCCGCGGAGCCTGCCCGAGCAGAGCGCGCTGGAGGTGGCGCACCGCTACCTGCCGGCCCAGGCCGGGGTGGGCGGGGACTGGTTCGACGTGATCCCGCTGCCGGGCGCCCGGGTGGCGCTGGTGGTCGGCGACGTGGTCGGGCACGGGCTGCACGCGGCGGCGACGATGGGGCGGCTGCGCACGGCGATCCACAACTTCTCGACGCTGGACCTGCCGCCGGACGAGCTGCTGGGCCATCTGGACGAACTGGTGAACCGGATCGACCAGGAGGAGGCGGGCGGCGCCGGAAGCGCCGGGCTGACCGGGGCGACCTGCCTGTACGCGATCTACGACCCGGTGTCCCGGCGCTGCACCCTGGCCGGGGCCGGGCACCCGCCGCCGGCCGTGGTGGACCCCCAGGGCCGGGTGACGTACCCGGAGCTGCCGACCGGGCCGCCGCTGGGGCTGGCGGTGCTGCCGTTCGAGACCGTCGAACTGGAGCTGGCCGAGGGCAGTCGGCTGGTGCTGTACACGGACGGGCTGGTGGAGGACCGCGAGCGGGACATCGACGAGGGCCTGGAGCTGCTGCGGACGACGCTGGGCGGGCCGCCGCGGACGCCCGAGCAGACCTGCGCGGACGTGCTCGGGGCGATGCTGCCGGCGCACCCGCAGGACGACATCGCGCTGCTGGTGGCGGAGACCAGGGTACTGGCGCCGGACCGGGTCGCGCAGTGGGAGGTGCCGGCCGACCCGGCGGCGGTGGGTGCCGTCCGGGCGCAGGTGGCCCGGCGGCTGGCCGACTGGGGGCTGGACGAGGCGGCGTTCGTCACCGAGCTGATCCTGAGCGAGCTGGTGACCAACGCGATCCGGTACGGCTCCGGGCCGATCCGGGTGCGGCTGCTCCGCGACCGCTCGCTGATCTGCGAGGTGTCGGACGGCAGCAGCACCTCGCCGCACCTGCGGTACGCGGCGACCGAGGACGAGGGCGGGCGCGGGCTGTTCCTGGTCGCGCAGTTCGCGGACCGCTGGGGGACGCGCTACACGGCGACCGGGAAGGTCATCTGGACGGAGCAGCCGTTGGAGTAGGAAGTCGGACGGGCCGACTTCCCGCTCCGTGGGCCTGCTACCGCTGGAAGGCGGCGGCCAGGACGTTGACCACGTCGCCGACCACGATGACCGCCGGGGGCTTGACGCCCTCGGCCTCGACCACGGCGGCGACCGTGGCCAGGGTGGCGTCCACCCGGCGCTGGGCGGCGGTGGTGCCCTCCTGGACGATCGCGACCGGGGTGTCGGCCGGGCGGCCGTGCTCGACCAGCGTGGCGGCGATGGCGCCGATCTTGTCCACGGCCATCAGCAGCACCAGGGTGCCGCTCATCCCCGCGACGGCCGTCCAGTTGGTGACCGAGCGCGGGTCGTCCGGGCCGACGTGGCCGGAGACCACGGTGAACTCCTGGGTCAGGCCGCGGTGGGTGACCGGGATGCCGGCCGACTCCGGGACGCTGATCGAGCTGGAGATCCCGGGCACCACGGTGACCGGGATGCCCGCCTCGGCGCAGGCCAGCAGCTCCTCGCCGCCGCGGCCGAAGACGTACGGGTCGCCGCCCTTGAGCCGGACCACGAACTTCCCGGCCTTGGCGTGGTCGATCAGCGCCTGGTTGATCGCCTCCTGGGCCATCTGGCGCCCGTAGGGGATCTTGGCGGCGTCGATCACCTCGACGTGCTCGGGCAGCTCGGCGAGCAGCTCGCGCGGGGCGAGGCGGTCGGCGACCACCACGTCGGCGTCGGCGAGCAGCCGGCGGCCGCGCACGGTGATCAGGTCCGGGTCGCCCGGGCCGCCGCCGACCAGGGCGACGCCGGCGCCGCGGGTGCGGTACGAGCGGGCGGCCAGCGAGCCGTCCCGCAGGCCGCCGACGACGGCGTCGCGCAGGGCGGCGGAGTGGCGCGGGTCGCCGGTGAGCACCGCGACGGTGGCGCCGCCGTCACGGCCGCTGGCCGGGGTCCAGGCGGAGGCGGCGGAGGCGTCGTCGCTGCGGGAGCAGAACACCCGCTCGCGCTCGGCCTCGGCGCTGATCGCCGTGTTGACCGCCGGGTCGTCGGTGGCCACCAGGGCGTACCAGGCCCCGGCCAGGTCGCCGTCCGCGTACGGGCGGGCGTGCCAGGTCAGCTCGCCCGCGTCCGCCATGGCCTGGACGGCCGGGGTGGTGGCGGGGGATATCAGGTGCAGGTCGGCGCCGGAGGCGATCAGAGCGGGCAACCGCCGCTGCGCGACCTGTCCGCCGCCGACCACGACGACGCGACGGCCGGCCAGCAGCAGGCCCACCGGGTAGGGGGTCAGGCCCTCGGTGCTGGGGTGCGGGGTGGGCGCGCTCATCGGCGGTGCTCCTGATCGGGATGAGGGTGTGGGGAAGTACGGAGATACGCCGCTCCGCGGGCCGGCGCGCCCTCGGGCCGGTCCGCGGAGCGGTGAGGTGGTGCGTCAGGCCTTCTCGGTGACCCCGGCGGAGTCGAAGGTGGCTACATCGTGCATCGCGCGGGCCGCACTCTGCACCAGCGGCAGCGCCAGCAGGGCACCGGTGCCCTCGCCGAGCCGCAGGTCCAGGTCGATCAGCGGACGCAGGCCGAGCTTCGCCAGCGCGGCCTGGTGGCCGGGCTCGGCGGAGCGGTGCCCGGCGATGCAGGCGGCCAGCACCTCGGGGGCGATCGCCTTGGCGACCAGCGCGGCCGAACCGGCGATCACGCCGTCCAGCACCACCGGGGTGCGCAGCGAGGCGGCGCCCAGCAGGAAGCCGGCGATGGCCGCGTGCTCCAGGCCGCCGACGGCGGAGAGGACGCCGATCGGGTCGTTCGGGTCGGGCTGGTGGAGGGCCAGCGCGGCGCGGATGACCTCGACCTTGCGGGCGTGGGTCTCGTCGTCGATGCCGGTGCCGCGGCCGGTGACCTCGGCCGGGTCGAGGCCGGTGAACACCGAGATCAGGGCGGCCGAGGCGGTGGTGTTGGCGATGCCCATGTCGCCGGTGACCAGCGCCTTGTTGCCCGCCGCGACCAGGTCGCGGGCGGTCTCGATGCCGACCTCGATGGCCTGGAGGGCCTCCTCGCGGGTCATCGCCGGGCCCTGGGTCATGTCGTCGGTGCCGGGCTTGACCTTGCGCGGCAGCAGGCCGGTGGCCCGGCCCTGCTGGACGGCCTGCGGCAGCTCGGCGGCGACGCCGACGTCCACGACGCAGACCTCGGTGCCGATCTGCTTGGCGAAGGAGTTGATCACCGCTCCCCCGGCCAGGAAGTTGCCGACCATCTGGGCGGTCACCTCCTGCGGCCACGGGGTGACGCCCTGGGCGTGCACGCCGTGGTCGCCCGCGAAGATCGCCACGCAGGCGGGCTCGGGGATCGGCGGCGGGCACTTGCGGGAGAGGCCGGACAGCTGGGCGGAAATGATCTCCAGCATGCCGAGCGAGCCGGCCGGCTTGGTCATCCGCTTCTGGCGGTCCCAGGCCTCGCCGAGCGCCTTGGCGTCCAGCGGGCGGATCCCGCGCAGGGTGTCGGCGAGCAGGTTCTGCGGCTCCTCGCCGGGCAGCGCGCGGTTGCCGTACTGCTCCTCGTGCACCACCCAGGCGAGCGGGCGCTTCTTGGCCCAGCCCTGCTGCTCCAGCTCCGGCTCGTCCGGGAACTCGTCGACGAAGCCGACGCACAGGTAGGCGACGACCTCCAGGTGCTCGGGCAGGCCGAGCTCGCGGACCAGCTCCTCGTCGTCGAAGAAGCTCACCCAGCCGACGCCCAGGCCCTCGGCACGGGCGGCCAGCCAGAGGTTCTCGACGGCCAGCGCGGCCGAGTACGGGGCCATCTGCGGCTGGGTGTGCCGGCCCAGGGTGTGCCGGCCGCCGCGGGTGCGGTCGGCGGTGACCACGATGTTCACCGGGGTGTCGAGGATCGCCTCGATCTTGATCTCCCGGAACTGCTTGGCCCGGCCCTTCGGCAGCGAGTCCGCGTACGCCTCGCGCTGGCGCTCGGCCAGGGCGTGCATCTTCCGACGGGTCTTCGCCGAGCGGATGACCACGAAGTCCCAGGGCTGGGAGTAGCCGACGCTGGGCGCGGTGTGGGCCGCCTCCAGGACGCGGATCAGCACCTCGTGCGGGATCGGGTCGGGGCGGAAGCCGTTGCGGATGTCGCGGCGCTCGCGGATCACCTGGTGGACGGCGTCGCGGCCGGCGTCGTCGTAGCCGGGGGCGGCGGGGCCGCGGGGCTCGGCGGGCTCGGCGGGCTGCTCGTCCTCGGCGGCCGGGGAGTCGGTCGGCTCGACGGCTGCCTCGGGCTGCTGCTCGGCGGGCTGCTCGGCCGACGGCTGGTCGGCCTGCGGCTGCTCGGTGGCGGCCGGGGCCTCGGGCTGCGGCTCCTCGGTGGCCTGGGCCTCCGGCTGCGGCTGCTCGGCGGCGGGGGCCTCCTCCTGGACGGCCTCCGGTCCGGCGGCGACGGGCTCGGCCTGCGGCTGCTCGGCCCCGGGCTGCTCGGCCTGCTCCGGCTGCGGCTGCTCGGCGGCAGGGGCCTCGGCGGGCTGCTCGACGACCTCGGCGGTCTCGGCGGTCCCGGCGGTCTCGGGGACCACGCCGACCGGCTGTTCGGTGACCTCGGTGACCTGCTCGGGGACGGGCTGCTGCGCGGCCTCGGGAGCGACGGCCTCGGCGGGCTGCACGGCCTCGGCGGCGGCCTGCTCGACGGTCGGCTGCTCGGTCTGCTCCGGCTGCCCGGGGACCGGCTCGGCCGGGGTCTCCGCGGTCGGCTCGGCCGGGACGGCCTCCGGCTGCGGCTGCTCGGCCTGCTCCGAGTGCTCCGGCTGCTCGGCGGTCGGCTCGGCACCGACGGCCTCGACAGTGACGGCCTCGGCCTGGACCGGCTCGGTGGCGGGCTCCTGCTCGGCGGCCTCGGCGACGACCTGACCGGAGGGCATCTCCCCCGTACCGGCGGCGGTTTCGGCCACCGGCTCCGCGACGACCGCCTGCGCGGCCTCGGCGGGCTGCCCGGCCTCCTGGACCGCCTCGACGGCCTCGACGGCCGGAGCCTGCTCGACGGCAGGGGCCTGCTCGGCGGCCTGCGGCGCGTCGGCGGCCGCTATGGGGACGGTCTGCTCCTGGACCGCCGCGACGGCCGCCGGGGCCTGCTGGGCCGCCTCGACCTTGGGCAGGCCGTGCGGGGTCGGCGCGGCGAGGAAGGCGGAGATCCGGCGCGGCTGACCGGCCGGGGCGGCGGCCTCGGCCGACTCGACGGGCGCGGCGGACTCGCCGGCACCTTCGACGGCCACGACCTCGACGGCGGCACCTTCGACCGCGGCGGTCTCCACGACGGGGGTCTCCACGGCCGGGGCGTCGACGAGCACCGTCTCGACCGCGGGGCTCTCCACCGCGACCGCCTCGGCGGCCGGCTGAGCGACGGTCTCCGCCGCGACCGGCTCGACCACGACGGCCGGGTCAGGCTGGACGGCCTCGGCGGCCGGCTGGACCGGAACGCCCTCGGCGGGCGGTGCGGCCAGGACGGCGTCCGGGGTCCCGACGACCTCGATCACCTCGATCGCACCGATCGCCTCGACCGCCATCAGGCCCTCGACCGGCGGCGAGGCCAGCGGCACCTGCTGGTAGCCCTGGGCCTGGGCGGCCTGGTGAACCTCCGGCCCGCCCTCGACCGTGGAGGGAGTCGGCGGCACCGGCGCGGCGGGCGCCACCGGGGCGGCCTGCGGCACGGCGCCGGGAGCCTGCGCGACGGGCTCGCCCATCGGCGGCCGGCCGACGACCGGGATGCCGTGCGCGGGCGTGCCGCCCAGCGACGGGCCGCGGTCGGCCAGCGAACGGACCGGCACCTGGCCGGTCATCAGCGAGGGGTCCGGGATCGGCGGGCCGGCGTGCAGCGGGCGCCGCGGCTGCTGAGCCTGCGTCATCGGCTGCTGCGGGTACGGCTGCGCCTGGGCGCCCTGCGCCGGCGGCTGCTGGAACTGCTCGCCGCCGAGCACGGGCGGGTCGACCGGCGGCCAGGAGGGCTCGACCGGGGTGCCGTCCGGCTGCGCGAACGGGGCCTGCTCGGCGCCCCAGGAGCCCTGCGGGCCGGGCATCAGCAGGACGTCGTCCTCGTCGTCCAGCCCGTCCGGCTGGTCGACGAAGTGGAAGGCCGGGCGCTGGGCGCCCTGGTCGACGGCCCAGCCGTCCCCCGGGGCGGCCGGGGCCGGCACGCCGGAGGCGGTGAAGTTCGGCTGGCCCTGCGGCGGGATCACGCCCGCGCCGGGGGGCACCGCGCCCGGCAGGCCGCCGAGCGGCGCCGCCGGGTTGGGGATCACGCCGCTGTCGGTCGCGACGCCCTGCAGAGGTGCAACGCCCGCGACGCCCTCCGGTCCGCCGAGCGGGTCGGGCCCGGCGTGCAGGTGCTCCGGCAGTCCCTCGCCCGGGACGTGGCCGCCATCGGTCATTGTCAAAGCTCCTTCCAGGCCGCTGCCGCGCCCCTTGGCGACGCGATCCACCGACCGCAGCGCCCATCCGCACGGGCCGGGCCTGCACCGACCCGCCCCTCAACCACACGTGGCCGCCGCGCCGTGGCGCTGCGGCCCAAGTCCTTCCGGCGCGCTGCGGCACCCCGGCCCGGGCACCGCCGGTGAAGGCGGTGCACCATCTGAGTCAACGACAACCCGGAGCAACCGGCACGACCGCACCGGACCCTACGGCATTCTCCAGGTCCGGCACGCGGCCCGTCGAATTGCCCACACTCCGAGCGGAACCGGATTGCACCACGTCAAAAAGGTGACAAACCGACCGAATCGGGTGGGTCGTCGGCGGATGGAACCGCCTGGGACGCCACACTACCGGCCCGGCGCGGTGACCTCTCGAATCGGTGTCCGGATGCGACCTGGATCACCGCGCGGTGGGTCCGGCGGCCCCGGCCCGCACCCGAGGCCTTCACACGATCTGCTCACCCCAGAGCAGCAGTGCGCCGCCCGCGCCCGCCCCGAGCGCCAGTGCGCCGCCCTCCTCGCCGGCCCGCAGCGGGGTCGACTGCAGCAGCGCGCCGTCCGCGCGGTAGCCGGCCCCGACGATGGCCCGGTGGACCTCCTCGGCCTCGGCGAAGGTCCGGGCCAGCGCCACGAAGCGCTCCGGTCTGCGGGCCAGCACCGCGCGCACCACGTCCAGGCCGCCGGACTCCACCACCGCCGCGTCGGGCTCCGGGAGTCCGCCCAGCACCTCCGGCCCCTGCCCGTACACCGTCTCCACCTCGACCCCGTAGCGGCGGGCGTTGACGGTGAGCCGGGCGCAGGCCGAGCGGGAGGCCTCGACCGCGACCACGGCGGCACCGAACCGGGCCGCCTCCACCGCGAGGGCGCCGCTGCCCGCGCCGACCGACCAGACCAGGTCGCCGGGACGTGCACCCAGACGGGCCAGCACCAGGGCGCGCACGTGCGCGGGCAGTGCCTCCGACGCGCCCGGCTCGCCCTCCGTGCGCCCGGCGCCCGCGTAGGCGTCGCCGGGGAGCGCCCAGCCGCGTTCCGCGCCGGGGTAGCCCAGCGGGCGCCCCGCCAGCCAGCCGGCCGCCTCGCCGACCGCGCCGGCCTGGGCGCCGCCGCCGATCACCAGCACCACGTTGGGGTCGCGCCAGACGTGGTCGGCGATCCGGTCGGAGGTGAGGACGGTGACGTCCTCCTCCGGGGTGCCGAGGGCCTCGCAGACCACGAAGGTCCGGTGCACCCCGCGCAGCATCAGGGCGAGTTCGCCCGGACCGGCGCCCGGGGTGGTGAGCACGGCGACCTTGGGGTGGGCGCGGCAGATGTTGGCGGCGCGGCGCAGCCGGCCGCCGTGGGCGCTGACCACCTGGGCGTCCTCCCAGGGCATCCCGGCCCGGGCGAAGGCGGTGGCGACGGAGGAGACGGCGGGCAGGACTTCGAGTTCGAGGCCGAACTCGGGGCGGCGCAGGGTGCGCACCACGCCGAAGAAGCCCGGGTCGCCCTCGGCGACCACGACGGCGGCGCCGCGGTGCTCGGCGATCGTGCGGGCGGCCTGCTGGATGTTGCCGAGGGCGATCCGCTCGGCGTCCTCCGGCACCGGGAGGGCGTCCAGTTGGTAGGAGGCTCCGGCGACCAGGGTCGCCGCGGCGAGGGCCGCGCCGGCGGCCTCGGTCAGTGGCGTGCCGTCCCACCCGATGACCGTGATCCGGTCAGCCATCTGCGGCCGTTCTCCCTCGACTCGTTGCGCGACTCCTCGCGCGGCTCGTCGCGCCGGCTGTGCGGCGCCGGTGGAGAGGCTACCGGGTACCGTCCCCCTGAGGTCGACAACTCGCACACATGTCCGCGCCGCGGGGGTGACCAGCGGGGAAGGGCGTGGCGGATCAGTCGCGCAGCACGTAGCGGTGGTCGCCGTGCCAGCCGTCGCGGTGCAGTTCGGGCGACTCCAGGTCCTCCGGGAGGAGGCTCCACAGGATCAGGTCGCTGCGGGTCTCCGCGACGAGCTCCCCGGACTCGCCGCGGACTATCCAGGCGCTGCGCAGCACGCCCTCGCTGATGCCGCCGATCTTCTGGGCGACCTGCTGGGCGGCGGTGTTCCCCGCGGCGGTGCGCAGTTCCAGGCGCAGGAAGTCGCGGTCCTCGAACAGCCACTGGGCGACGCCGAGGACGGCCTCCGGGGCGTAGCCCTCGCCGCGGGCCCAGGCGGCGGTGACGTAGGAGATCTCGGTGCTGCGCAGCCGCCAGTCGGTGTTGCGCAGTTCGACCAGGCCGACCAGGCGCTGGGTGAGGTGCTCGGTGACGGCGAAGACGATGCCGCGGCCGTGGGCGCGGTGGGCGGGGGCGAGGGTGCGGGCGAGCTCGGTCGCGTACTCCTCGGTGAAGGGGTGCGGGAGGTCGGTCCAGGCGAGTACGAGGTCGTCGGCCATCATGGTGGCCAGCCCCGGGGCGTCGTCCTCCGCAAGGGGCCGCAGCAGCAGCCGTTCGGTGCTGATGGCGGTCTCGGGGAAGCTCGCTGCCATGCCGTCTCTCCTCGCCGGGTCGTGAACACAACACCGTACGCCTCCGTCGCGCCCCGGTTGCCATGCGGTGCGCCGCGCGCACGACGGTACGTCAGAACCCGGTCTGCCGTGGTGTCCCTGGTGCATACTGCCCGACCGGGCCCCCGCCGAGGTGCGGCGGGGGCCCGGTCGGGCGTCACAAGGTATGACCGTACGACGATCAGATCGTTCAGAAGGCCGGGATGACCGAACCCTGGAACGTGTCGTTGATGTACTTCTTGACCTCGTCGGAGTGCAGCAGCTCGGCCAGCTTCTTCACCCGCGGGTCGTTCTCCTTGCCCTTCTTGACGGCGATGATGTTGGCGTACGGGTTGCCCTCGGCCTTCTCCAGCACCAGCGCGTCGGTGGCCGGCTTGAGGCCCGAGTCGAGCGCGTAGTTGCCGTTGATCACGGCGGCGTCGAGGTCGGCGATGGAGCGGGGCAGCTGGGCCGCCTCCAGCTCCTTCCACTTGAAGTTCTTCGGGTTGGCCGTCACGTCCGCCGGGGTGGCGGCGGTGCCGGCGCCGTCCTTGAGGGTGATCAGCTTGTTGTCGGCGAGCAGCTTGAGCGCGCGGCCCTCGTTGGTGGCGTCGTTGGGCAGGCCGATGGTGGCGCCGGACGGCAGGTCGCCGATCGACTTGACCTTCTTGGAGTAGACGCCGAGCGGCTCCAGGTGGACCGGCTCGACCGGGACGATGTCCGTGCCGTTCTTCTTGTTGAAGTCGTCCAGGTACGGGACGTGCTGGAAGTAGTTGACGTCGGCCGAACCGTCCTGCACCGCCGTGTTGGGGGTCACGTAGTCGGTGACCTCCTTGATGTCGAGCTTGAGGCCCGCCTTGGCCGCGAGGTTGTCCTGGACGAACTTGAGGATCTGCGCGTGCGGGGTCGGGCTGGCCACGACCTTGAGCGGCGCGTTCGGGTCCGAGGAGGAGGAGCCCGAGCTGCCGCAGGCGGCCAGGGACAGGGCGAGGCCGGCGGTGGCGAGGACACTGGAGAACTTCAGAACGTTGCGCACGAAAAGTGCCTTTCTGCGTGGTGCGGGGAGCCGCGTCCGGAGGTCGGACGAGGGAGGTCTAGGAGGCGACGAGGTCCTCGTCGGGGGTGGTGGCCCGCGGGCGGAGCAGGCGGGTGCGTCCGCCGCCGCGGCCCCGGTCGCCGAGCCGGCGCACGGCGTAGTCGCCGACCAGCTGGATCACCGTGACGATGATCGCGATCTCGGCCACGATGATCCACATGAAGGTGGTCTCGAAGCGCAGGTAGCCGTAGCGGTAGGCGAGGTCGCCGAGGCCGCCGCCGCCGACCGTGCCGGCCATCGCGGAGTAGCCGATCAGGGCGATCACCGTGGTGGTGACGGAGGCCACGATGCCGGGCAGCGCCTCGGGCACGAGCGTCTTGCGCACCAGCGTCCAGGTGCTGCCGCCCATCGCCTGCACCGCCTCGATCAGGCCGCGGTCGACCTCCCGGACGTTGGTCTCCACCAGTCGGGCGAAGAACGGGATGGCGCCGACCGTCAGCGGCACGGTCGCCGCCTGCCAGCCGAGGGAGTTGCCGGTCAGCCAGCGGGTGAAGGAGATCAGCGCGATCATCAGGATGATGAACGGCAGCGACCGGGCCAGGTTCACCACGGCGCCGAGCACCTTGTTCACCGGCTGGTTCTGCAGCGCCCCGCCCTTGGAGGTGAGCACCAGCAGCACCCCGAGCGGCAGGCCGAGCACGACCGTGCAGAGGGTCGCGACACCGACCATCTGGAAGGTCTCCTGGGTGGCCGGCCACATCAGGTCCTGCATCTGGTCCCAGCTCAGGCCGCTCATGCCACCGCTCCGTTCGCCCTGCCGTTGCCGTCCGAATCGATCAGGGCCACTTGCAGGCCCTGCTCGCGCAGGTAGCCGATCGGCACCACGTTGTCCTGGTGGCCGCCGGGCAGCTCGACCCGCATCCGGCCGACCATCCGGCCCGCGATCGTCTCCACGGCGGCGCCGAGGATGTTGATGTCGATCTGGTAGGTGCGGGCCAGCTGGGAGACGAAGGGCTGCGCCGGGGCGTCGCCCTGGAAGGTGATCTCCAGCACGGTCGTACCGGGGTGGCCGGTGCCGAACTCGCTCAGCGGGAACAGCTCGCGGGCCAGCTCGGAGCCGGGCTCCGCCAGCAGGTCGGTCAGCTCGCCGGACTCCACCACCCGGCCGCCGCGCATCAGGGCGGCGGAGTCGCAGACGGACTTGATGACGTCCATCTCGTGGGTGATCAGCAGGACCGTCAGGCCCAGCTGCTGGTTGAGGTCGCGCAGCAGCTTGAGGATCGAGCGGGTGGTCTCCGGGTCGAGGGCCGAGGTGGCCTCGTCGGAGAGCAGCACCTTGGGGTCGCCGGCCAGGGCGCGGGCGATGCCCACCCGCTGCTTCTGGCCGCCGGAGAGCTGGTTGGGGTAGCTGCGGGCCTTGTCGCCGAGGCCGACCAGGTCGAGCAGCTCGGCGGCCTTGCGGCGGCGCTGGGTGCGGTCCAGGCCGATGATCTCCAGCGGCAGCTCGACGTTCTGCTGCACCGTACGGGAGGAGAGCAGGTTGAAGTGCTGGAAGACCATGCCGATCCGGCGGCGCGCCTCGCGCAGGTCCTTGCCGGCCCGGTTCTCCCCGCCGGACAGCGCCGTCAGGTCGACCCCGTCCACGGTGACCGTGCCGGAGGTCGGGCGCTCCAGCATGTTCACGCAGCGGATGAGGGTGGACTTGCCGGCACCGCTGGTGCCGACGACTCCGTAGACCTCGCCCGGGCGGACGTGCAGGTCGACGCCGGCGAGGGCGGTCACCTCGCGGCCTCGGGAACGGTAGACCTTCGTCAGGTCCGTGGTGGTGATCACAGGTGCTTCCGTGGGTCGGGGGCGGGCGGCGGTGTCCACCGGCCGACCGGGTCGCGGTCGGCGGTGTCCTGCGACGCCCCGCCAGGGGGATCCGGACCTGCCACCCCTTGATCGTGGCCGTAGAACGACCGGGCCGCGCGACGGCGTGGCCCTAACGAGTCATCGACGGCCGCGGGTGGGCGGGCACGCCGGAAGGGAGGGTTCCGGGAGGAGGGCGCGCTCGCACGGGCGGGAGCGACGCCGGATTCTCGCTTCGGGGCGCGAGGGGGAGGCACCCTCGACGGGGTGCCCGGGGGCGGTGGCCCTCAGCAGTGACACATTCGACGGCACATGGCACGCTCACCTGCCGGCAGCGTGCCGGTGGGGGTCCAGTTCGTCGTCGCAGTCATGTGAGCCAGTAAAACAGATGAGTCGTACAGCGCCCAATTGTTCGACAGGGCTGTCCGCATTGCGGACACGACCCGTGCGGAGCTGGGGGGATACGACTCGACGCCGCCACCGGGGCGTCCGGATGGTGGCGGCGTCGAGGTTGCCGGGGCGGGCGGAGCTCAGGCGGTCGCGGCCAGCGGGGTCGCGGCGGACTTCTCCAGGTGGACGAAGCTCAGCCGGCTGGTCACCCGCTCGACGGCGGTCTGCCGGTAGCCCTGGCGGGCGTAGAGCCGCAGGTTGCCGAGGCTCCGGTGCCCGGTGAACAGCCGGTAGGCCGTCACCGGGTGGGGCGCCTCGGCCATCCGGCGCTCCAGCGCGTCCAGCAGCCGGCCGCCCAGGCCGTGCCGCTGCATCCGGGGGTGGACCACCAGACGCCCTATCCGGCCGATGCCCTCGGCGTCGACGTGGCCGCGGACGGCGCCCACCACCTCGTCGCCCAGCCGGGCGACCAGGACGTGCTGCTCGGTCAGTTCGGCTCGCAGACTCTCCAGGCTCTGGGTCAGGGGCTCGATCGCCCAGTCGCCGTACAGCTCCGCCTCGGGCTGGTAGCCCAGGTACTGGAGCTTGAGGATCTGCTCCGCGTCCTCGGCCGCAGCGGCCGAGATGATCACGCTCATGCCCATGTGGAGGGGCCTCCCCAGTCGTCGTGCCCGGCGCGCAGAGGGTGGCGCGCTCACGCTCAGTATCCGAGCGTATGCGCCACCGTCAAGAGTGACGTTCGCCAGCGTGCTACCCGGGTGTCAGGTTCCCTCAACCTTCGGCGGGGCAGACGTGGCCAGGGTCACGCCGCGCTGGGGGGTGGAGCGAGCGACCGGTGACGGGCGGTGAGCGGCGGGAGCGGATGTGGGGCGCCCGGGTGAGGCGGGCCCCCGGTCAGGGGTAGCGCTCGGCGTGCAGCAGGAGGCGCAGACAGGCCAGGCAGCGGGACCGGGTGGGGCCGATCGAGCCGCGCGGCATGCCGAGGCGCTCGGAGAGCTCCCGGTAGGTGGGCGGCGGATCCTCGGCGAGGGCGGCGATCAGCTCCGGGCAGCGGCCGGGCAGGGCGGCGACGGTCTCGCGGACCACGCGGCGGCGCTGCTCGGCGAGGTAGACGTCCTCGGCCGAGGGGACGGGAGAAAGGGGGGTGCACACACCGTGCATGACGGGCCCGGGCGGGGCCGGTTACGCCCGGACCGGGGCGCGCACGCGGGAGGGGCGCGACGGTCGGACCGCCGCGCCCCTCCCGCGCTGCTCCAGGGGTCAGCCCTGGGGCTGGGCCCACTCCTGCTGCCGCGCCAGGTCCGCCTTCACCTCGGCGAGCTGGACCGCGACGGCCGAGGGGGCGGTGCCGCCGCGCCCGTCGCGGGCGGCGATGGCGCCGTGCACGCTGAGCACCGTGCGGACCTCGGGGGTCAGGTGCTCGGAGATCGCGGCGAACTGCTCGTCGGTCAGGTCGGACAGTTCGATGCCCTGGGCCTCGCAGGCCTTGACACAGGCTCCGGCCACCTCGTGCGCGACCCGGAACGGCACGCCCTGCTTGACCAGCCACTCGGCGATGTCGGTGGCGAGCGAGAAACCGGCCGGGGCCAGCTCCTCCAGCCGCTCCCGGTGCACCGTCAGGGTGGCCATCATCCCGGTGAACGCGGGCAGCAGCACCTCCAGGGTGTCGCAGGAGTCGAAGACCGGCTCCTTGTCCTCCTGGAGGTCCCGGTTGTAGGCGAGCGGCAGCGCCTTGAGGGTGGCGAGCAGGCCGGTGAGGTTGCCGATCAGGCGGCCGGACTTGCCGCGGGCGAGCTCGGCGATGTCCGGGTTCTTCTTCTGCGGCATGATCGAGGAGCCGGTGGAGAAGGCGTCGTGCAGGGTGATGAAGCCGAACTCCTTGGTGTTCCAGATGATCACCTCCTCCGCGATCCGGGAGAGGTTGATCCCGATCATCGCGGTGACGAAGGCGAACTCGGCGACGAAGTCGCGCGAGGCGGTGCCGTCGATGGAGTTGCCGACCGAGCCGCCCTCGAAGCCGAGGTCGGCGGCGACGGCCTGCGGGTCGAGGCCGAGCGAGGAGCCGGCCAGCGCGCCGGAGCCGTACGGGGAGACGGCGGTGCGGGCGTCCCACTGGCGCAGCCGCTCGGCGTCCCGGCCGAGGGCCTGCACGTGCGCGAGGACGTGGTGGGCGAAGAGCACCGGCTGGGCGTGCTGGAGGTGGGTGCGGCCGGGCATCGCGGTGTCCGGGTGCGCCTCGGCCAGGCCGACCAGGGCGCCCTGGAGGTCGAGCAGCAGGCCGCCGATGGTCCTGGCGTGGTCGCGCAGGTACATCCGGAACAGGGTGGCGATCTGGTCGTTACGCGAGCGCCCGGCCCGCAGCTTGCCGCCGAGGTCGGCGCCGAGGCGCTCCAGCAGCCCCCGCTCCAGGGCGGTGTGGACGTCCTCGTCGGCGACGGTGCCGACGAAGGTCCCGGCCTCGACGTCGGCGAGCAGCCGGTCGAGGCCGGCCAGCATGCCGGCCAGCTCCTCGTCGGAGAGCAGGCCCGCCTTGTGCAGCACCCGGGCATGGGCCTTGGAGCCGGCGATGTCGTAGGGGGCGAGCCGCCAGTCGAAGTGGACCGAGGCGGAGAGCCTGGCCAGCGCCTCGGACGGGCCGTCGGCGAAGCGCGCGCCCCAGAGGCGGACGTCGGAGGACTGCTGGGCGGTCATCGCGGTGGCTCCTTCACACATGTGCAGTGGGTGGCATAAGTATGCATCACTCCGTATGGAACACAAAACCCCGGTCGAAGGGGATCCTTCGACCGGGGCTGTGGTTGCCGGGGCTGTGGCTGCCGCGGCCCTACTGCGCCTTGGCCTGGGCGAGTTGCATGAGGTGGTCGGCCAGCGCCTGGCCGCCCGCCGGGTCCCGGCTGATCAGCAGCACGGTGTCGTCGCCCGCGATAGTGCCGATGATCTCGAAGACCTCGGCCTGGTCGATCGCCGAGGCGAGGAACTGCGCGGCGCCCGGCGGGGTGCGCAGCACGACCAGGTTGCCGGAGGCCGTCGCGGAGACCATCAGCTCGCCCGCCAGCCGGGCCATCCGGCCTTCGCTGGCCGACTCCCCCATCGGTGCGCGCGGGGTGCGGTCGCCGCCCTCGGCGGGGACGGCGTAGATCAGCGCGCCGTCCCGGTTGCGGATCTTGACCGCGCCCAGCTCGTCCAGGTCCCGGGAGAGGGTGGCCTGGGTGACCACGAGTCCGTCGTCGGCGAGCAGCTTGGCGAGCTGGCTCTGCGAACGCACGGGCTGGCGGGTGAGCAGGTCCACGATCCGCCGGTGGCGCGCGGTGCGGGTCTGCGGGACCTGCGGCGTCGGGCCGGCGGCGGAGCCGGAGCGGGAATCGGTCATGTGATTATTCTCCCGGACGATGGTCAACTCGCATCGGCCGGGGCGCTCTCGCGCACCGTTCGGAGGATCTCCGGCAGGGCCGCGAGGAAGGCGTCCGCCTCCTGCTCGCTCAGCACCAGCGGCGGCGCCAGCCGTACGGCGTCCGGGACGGCCGCGTTGACGAGGAAGCCCGCCTGCTGGGCGACCGCCTGGACCCGGGCCGAGAGCGGCCGGGTCAGCACGATGCCGAGCAGCAGCCCGGCCCCGCGCACGTGCGAGACCAGCGGGTCGCCGAGCGCCTCGACGCCGTGCCGCAGCCGGTCGCCGATCTTGCGGACGTGCTCCAGCAGGCCCTCGGACTCGATGGTGTCCAGCACCGCGAGCCCGGCCGCGGCGGCCACCGGGTTGCCGCCGAAGGTGGTGCCGTGCTGGCCCGGGGTGAGCAGCTCGGCGGCCGGGCCGAAGGCCAGCACCGCGCCCATCGGCAGGCCGCCGCCGAGCGCCTTGGCCAGGGTGACCACGTCCGGCTCGACGCCCTCGCAGGCCTGGTGGGCGTACCAGTACCCGGTCCGGCCGATGCCGGTCTGGATCTCGTCCAGGACCAGCAGGGTGCCGGTGGCCCGGGTGATCTCGCGGGCGGCCCTCAGGTAGCCGTCGGGCAGCGGGATCGCGCCGTTCTCGCCCTGGATCGGCTCCAGGAAGACGGCGGCGGTGTCGGTGGTGACGGCCGCGCGCAGCGCCTCGACGTCGCCGAACGGGACGTGGGTGACGTCACCGGGCAGCGGGCGGAACGGCGCCTGCTTGGCGGGCTGGCCGGTGAGCGCGAGGGCGCCCATGGTCCGGCCGTGGAAGGCGCCCTGGAGGGCGACCAGGTGGGTGCGGCCGGTCCGTCGGCTGATCTTGAAGGCGGCCTCGTTGGCCTCGGCGCCGGAGTTGCAGAAGAACACCCGGCCGCCCTCCCGGCCGTCCAGCGCCAGCAGCCGCTCGGCGAGCGCGATGGTCGGCTCGGCCATGAAGAGGTTGGAGACGTGGCCGAGGGTGGCGATCTGCCGGCTGACCGCCTCGACCACGGCCGGGTGGGCGGTGCCGAGGGCGTTGACGGCGATGCCGCCGAGCAGGTCGGTGTACTCCTTGCCGTCGGCGTCCCAGAGCTTGACGCCCTCGCCGCGCACCAGCGGGATCCGGGGGGTGCCGTAATTGTCGGTGAAGGCGTGCTGCCACCGGTCGGTGAGCTGCTCGTTGTGCGTCATGCCAGTCCCCCGGTCACGGTCGGCTCGTCGTCCGGCACGACCATCGTGCCGATGCCCTCGTCGGTGAAGATCTCCAGCAGCAGGCTGTGCTGCACCCGGCCGTCCAGGACGCGGGCGGTGCCCACGCCGGAGCGGACGGCACGCAGGCAGCCCTCCATCTTGGGGAGCATGCCGCTGGCCAGGCCCGGCAGCAGTGCGTCCAGTTCGCTCGCGTTGAGCTGGCTGATCACGTCGTCGGAGTTCGGCCAGTCCTTGTACAGGCCCTCGACGTCGGTCAGCACCACCAGCATCTCGGCGCCGAGCGAGACCGCCAGGGCGGAGGCGGCGGTGTCGGCGTTGATGTTGTAGACGTGGCCGTCGGCACCGCGGGCGATCGAGGAGATGACCGGGATCCGGCCGTCGGCGATCAGTGCCTTCACGGCGCCGGCCTCGATGTTGACGATGTCGCCGACCAGGCCGATGTCGACCTGCTCGCCGTCCACCACGGCGTAGCGCTTGACCGCCGTCATGGTGTGGGCGTCCTCGCCGGTCATGCCGACGGCGAACGGGCCGTGCTCGTTGAGCAGGCCGACCAGCTCGCGCTGCACCTGGCCGGCCAGCACCATCCGGACCACGTCCATGGTCTCGGGGGTGGTGACCCGCAGGCCGTTGGTGAAGCTGGACTCCAGGCCCAGCCGGTCCAGTTGGGCGCTGATCTGCGGGCCGCCGCCGTGCACCACGACGGGGTGCAGTCCGGCGTAGCGGAGGAAGACGACGTCCTGGGCGAAAGCCGCCTTGAGGCTCTCGTCGACCATGGCGTTGCCGCCGAACTTGATCACGATGGTCTTGCCGTGGAAGCGCTCCAGCCAGGGCAGCGCCTCGATCAGCGTCATGGCCTTGGGCAACGCGGTGTTGTTGCGGGCCTGTTCGCCCTTGGGTGCGATCTGCACGGGTTTCCCTTGTCGGAACGGTCGTCGCGGTTCGGCGCTCGGCGGAGCCGCGGCTCAGCTGGAGTAGGCGCTGTTCTCGTGGACGTAGTCGGCGGTGAGGTCGTTGGTCCACAGCGAGGCGCTCGCCGTACCGGCGTTGAGGTTCGCGGTGATGACGACGTCACGGCCCTTCATGTCCACCAGGTCGCGGTCCTCGCCGACGCCGCCGTCCTGGCAGACCCAGACGCCGTTGATGGCGACGTCGAGCCGGTCCGGCTCGAAGGTGGCGGAGGTGGTGCCGATCGCGGACAGCACCCGGCCCCAGTTGGGGTCCTCGCCGTGGATGGCGCACTTGAGCAGGTTGTTGCGGCTGATCGTCCGGGCGACCTCGACGGCCTCGTCCTCGGTGGCCGCGCCGGTGACGTCGATCCGGATGTCCTTGCTGGCGCCCTCGGCGTCGCCGATCAGCTGGCGGGCCAGGTCGGCGCTGACGGTGCGGACGGCCTCGGCGAACTCGGCCGCGTCCGGGGCGGTGCCGGAGGCGCCGGAGGCCAGCAGCAGCACGGTGTCGTTGGTCGACATGCAGCCGTCGGAGTCGATCCGGTCGAAGGTGGTGCGGGTGGCGCCGCGCAGGGCGGCGTCCAGGGCGGCGCTGTCCAGGTCGGCGTCGGTGGTGAGCACGACCAGCATGGTGGCCAGGCTCGGGGCGAGCATGCCCGCGCCCTTGGCCATGCCGCCGACCGTCCAGCCCGCCGGGCTGGTGACCTGCGCGGTCTTGTGCACGGTGTCGGTGGTCTTGATGGCGATCGCGGCGGACTCGCCGCCGGTCTCGCTGAGCTCCCGGGCGGCCAGGGCGACACCGGGCAGCAGCACGTCCATCGGCAGCCGGACGCCGATCAGGCCGGTGGAGGCGACGGCGACCTCGCCGGCGCTGAGGTCCAGCTCGGCGGCGACCTTCTCCGCGGTGGCGTGGGTGTCCTGGAAGCCGGCCGGGCCGGTACAGGCGTTGGCACCACCGGAGTTGAGGACGACGGCGGAGACCCGGCCGCCCTTGAGGACCTGCTGGGACCAGAGCACGGGCGCGGCCTTGACCCGGTTGGCGGTGAAGACGCCGGCCGCGGCGTACGAGGGGCCGTCGTTGACCACCAGGGCGAGGTCCGGGGTGCCGGAGGCCTTGATGCCCGCGGTCACGCCGGCGGCCCGGAAGCCCTTGGCGGCGGTCACGCCGGTGTCGGGGGTGGTCACGGTGCGACTCCGTTCAGGGGAAGGCCCAGCTCCTCGGGCAGGCCGAGGGCGATGTTCATGCTCTGCACCGCGCCGCCCGCGGTGCCCTTGACCAGGTTGTCGATCGCGCTGATCGCGACGATCCGCCCGGCGGTGGCGTCCAGGGCGACCTGGACCAGGGCGGTGTTGGCGCCGTAGACGCTGCTGGTCTGCGGCCACTGCCCCTCGGGCAGCAGGTGGACGAAGGGCTCGTCGGCGAAGGCCTCGGCGTACGCGGCGCGCAGCTCCTCGGCGCTCACGCCCGGCTTGGCCTTGGCGGAGCAGGTGGCGAGGATGCCGCGCGGCATCGGGACGAGGGTGGGGGTGAAGGAGACGGTCAGCGGCTCGCCGGCCAGCGGGGTGAGGTTCTGCACCATCTCCGGGGTGTGCCGGTGCACGCCGCCGACGCCGTACGGGCTGACGCTGCCCATCACCTCGCTGCCCAGCAGGTGGGTCTTGGCGGCCTTGCCGGCGCCGGAGGTGCCGGAGGCGGCGACCACCACGGCCTCCGGCTCGGCGAGGCCGGCCGCGTAGGCCGGGAACAGCGCCAGGGAGACGGCCGTCGGGTAGCAGCCGGGCACGGCGATCCGGTTGCTGCCCTTCAACGCGTCGCGGTGGCCGGGGAGTTCGGGCAGGCCGTAGGGCCAGGTGCCGGCGTGGGCGGAGCCGTAGAACTGCTCCCAGTCGGCGGCGGCCTTGAGCCGGAAGTCGGCGCCGCAGTCGATCACCAGGACGTTCTGGCCGAGGGCCTCGGCGACGGCGGCGGACTGGCCGTGCGGCAGCGCCAGGAACACCACGTCGTGGTCGGCCAGCACCTCGGGGGTGGTGGGTTCGAGCACACGGTCGGCCAGCGGGATCAGGTGCGGCTGCAGCGCGCCGAGCCTGGTGCCCGCGTTCGAGCCGCCGGTCAGCGCCCCGATCTCCACCTCCGGGTGGCCGAGCAGCAGGCGCAGCACCTCACCGCCCGCGTACCCGCTCGCGCCGGCGACGGCGACTCGCAAAGCCATGGCTTCCTCCTTGGTCGTGGCATGAATATACGCGGGAGGGAAAATCCATGCAAGGCTGAGCCCGGCACCCCCGGGCTCCCCGCCGGTGCGACCGGCCCGGGCACCGGCGGACCGTGCCGCCGACGGCCCCCGGTCAGCGCTTCACGGCTCGCAGCACCACGAACTTCGGGTTCCCCGCGACGAGTTGGCAGTTGCCGAACAGCTTGCGCAGCTTGACGTGGTAGCCGAGGTGACGGTTGCCGACCACCCACAGCTCACCGCCGGGCCGCAGCGCCCGCCGGGCGCCGGTGAACATCCGCCAGGCGGTGGCGTCGGTGGTGGCCTGGTGGGAGTGGAACGGCGGGTTGTTGAGCACCAGGTCCACCGAGCCCGGGGCGAACACCGCCGGGTCGAGCGCGTCGGCGGTGCGGAACTCGGCCGGGGCGTCCGGGCCCAGGTTGGCGCGGAAGGTCTCCTCGGCGGAGGCCACCGCCTGGTGGGACTCGTCCACGAACACCAGCTCCGCGCCCGGCCCGGCCAGCGCGGCCGCGGTGCCGACCACGCCGTTGCCGCAGCCGAGGTCCACCACCCGGTCGCCCGGGGCGGGCGTGGGCAAGTGGGCCAGGAAGAACCGGGTGCCGATGTCGAGCCGTTCGGCACAGAACGTGCCCGCGTGGTTGACCACGGTGCGCCCGGCGGCGGGGCCGATGTCCGGCGGCAGCGCGTAGCGGTGCGGCCACGGGCTGGGGCCGGGGTCGAGCGCCGGGTCGGGGGTGCAGAAGATCAGCCGGGCCTTGCGGACGGCCAGCGAGGTGCGGGTCGGGCCGAGCACCTTCTCGAACAGCTCCAGGGTGGAGGTGTGGATCTCGGCGACCATGCCGGTGCCGATCACCACCGTGCCGGGGTGGAGGGCCGGGGCGAGCCGGTGCAGCTGGTCCTCCAGCAGGGCCAGGCTCTTGGGCACCCGCACCAGCAGGACGTCGATGCGCTCCGGCGGGGTGTCCCGGGTCGTGCGCAGCCGCTCCTCGTCGACGGCGGCGCCGGCCCGGGCGAGGTTCTCCCGGGTGGCCTGCCGGCCGAGGTGGGAGTCGCTGATCTGGACCGGTCCGTACGGTGCCAGCGCGGTGGCCAGCGCGCCCCAGCGGTCGCCGAGGACGGCGATCCGGCGGCCGGCCAGCTCGGTGGCGGCGCCGTCGGCGCTGTCGGCCTCGCCGGCGAGGTGGCGCAGCAGGTACTCGTCGGCGGCGTCCCAGGCCCGCAGCCGCTCGCGGGGGTCCGCGGGGAAGCGGGTGAGGTCGAGGGAGCCCCAGGGGGTCGCGAAGGCGGTGGCCGAGGGTGACGAAGCGGGCGTGGTCTGCGGATTCATCGTGTTCTCAGGCTATCCGAAGGTCCGCCGGGGAACGGTTTCGGGCAGATACTGGAAGAGCCCGACCGAGAGGGGTGAGGGCGATGGACTGGAAGCTCGAAGTCGTGGTGGTCCCGGTGTCGGACGTGGACCGCGCGAAGCTCTTCTACGAGGAGCAGGCCGGCTTCACCGTGGACCACGACACCCGCCTGCGCGACGGGGTCCGGGTGGTCCAGCTGACTCCCCCCGGCTCACGCTGCTCGATCGTGGTCGGCGCCGGGGTGATCGAGTCGCCGCCCGGCTCGGTGAAGGGCCTCCAACTGGTGGTGCCGGACATCGAGAAGGCCCACGCGGAGCTCACCGCGCGGGGCGTGGTGGTCAGCCCCGTCCAGCACTTCGTGGCCGGAGCCCGGGTGAACGGGCACGGCGAGGCCTGGAACAACTTCGTGTTCTTCAACGACCCGGACGGCAACGGCTGGGCCGTCCAGGAAGTCCCCCTCGCGGCCTAGCCGGTGCGTCCGGTCCGGGCCGAGCCCGGACCGGACCTCGGCGTGGGTAGGCTCGCGGGATGGCTGAGGAACAGGGAAGCGTGCGGGTGGACGTCTGGATCTGGTCGGTCCGGCTGGCCAGGACGCGTGCGCTGGCGGCGGCGGCCTGCAAGGCCGGGCATGTCCGGGTGAACGGCGAGCGGGCCAAGCCGGCGCAGACCCTCAGGCCCGGGGACGAGGTCCGGGTCCGCGAGGAGGGGTACGAGCGGGTCGTCGTGGTGACCAAGCCGATCCGCAAGCGGGTCGGCGCCCCGGTCGCGGCGGAGTGCCTGGTCGACAACAGTCCGCCGCGGCCGCCGCGCGAGTTCGTGGCCCCGACCTTCGAACGGGACCGCGGCGCGGGGCGCCCGACCAAGCGGGAGCGCCGCGACCTGGACCAGCTGCGCGGCGGGCGGTAGCCGCTCGCACGGGGAAGGGCCTCACCCGGCGGCGGTGTCGCCGCGGAACCCCACACCGCCCGCCGCGCGCTGTCGCGTCAATTCCTCCCGGTACGCACCGGATGCGCGGCCTGCAGGGCGAGCCGCCGCGGGGCGTCCTCGCCGATCCGGGTGAGCAGGTCGTCCAGGGCGAGGAAGGCCTCCCAGCGCTCGCGGCCGGTGGCGGCGGCCAGCCGCTCGACCACCCGGTCCTCCAGGTCGCGGACCCGCTGGTTCTTCCAGGCCTTGTCGGCCAGGCTGACCAGCAGGTCCTCGGTGGTGGTGCCGGGCTCGCCCCAGCTCGCGTGGGTGCGGGCGAAGCGGGCCAGTTCCTCGGGGACGCCGCGGGCCGACAGCAGGGCGTGGCCCGCGGGTTCGTGCGCGGAGCCCGGGCCCGAGAGCTCCTCGGGGTGGACGACCTTGCCGATGTCGTGGGTGGCGGCGCCGTAGCGGACGGCGTGGTGGTCGAAGGCCAGGCCCTCGGCGGCGCAGAACTCGACGACCTGCTCGGCGACCTGGTGCACCAGCGCGAGGTGGGCGACCAGTCGGGGCGGGGCGTCGACGCTCCGCAGCAGTTCGGCGACGTCGGTGGGCAGCGGCGGCAGGTCGGTGGTCACGCCGCAGGGTAGCCGGGAGGGTGAGGGATTGTCAGTGCCCGTACGTAGTCTGCTCGGTGTGGGGGCGGTCGGCCCCGGCGCCGGAGGGGGGCGCCGGGGCCGGCCGTCGTCACGGATCCACGGTCGGGCCGGGTCCGGTCACGGCTTGAGGGCGACGCCGGCGTAGGCGGAGACGTCCTGCCAGCCCTCGGGCAGTTCGGTGGTGCGCAGGTGGCCCGCGGTGGGGCGCCAGAGCGGGAGTTGGACGAGGCCGGGGCCGACGAACTCGAAGTCCCCGAAGAAGGGTTCGACGCCGGCCCGGGGACGCAGGACCAGCGGCGCGCTGGCGCTCCGGTAGATCCGGGTGCCCTCGGCGGCGCTCTCGCGGGAGGCGAAGTCGGGGCTGCCGTGGGAGAGGATCAGGGCGCTGCCGGGGGCGAGCACCTCGCGCAGGGTGCGGACGATCTGCTGGGCGCCCTCCTCGTCGCGTATGAAGTGCAGGACGGCGACGAGCATCAGCGCGACGGGCTGGGACAGGTCGATGGCGGCGCCCAGCGCGGGGTGGCGCAGGATCGCCTCCGGGTCGCGCAGGTCGGCCTCGATGACCGAGGTGTGCCCGGCCGGGTGCCCGGCCAGCAGGGCGCGGGCGTGGGTGGCGACGATCGGGTCGTTGTCGACGTAGACGACCCGGGCGTCCGGGGCGACCCGCTGGGCGACCTCGTTGGTGGAGCCGACGGTCGGGATGCCGGTGCCGATGTCGACGAACTGGCGGATCCCCCGGCCCGCCGCGAACTCGACGGCCCGGCCGAGGAACTGGCGGTTGGTGCGGGCCAGCAGCGGCAGCGCCGGGTAGGCGGCGATGGCGGCCTGGGCGGCCTTGCGGTCAGCCTCGAAGTTGTCCTTGCCGCCCAGGTAGTAGTCGTACATCCGGGCGGTGTGCGGGATGCCGGTGTCGAGCTCGCTCGGCGGCTGCCAGTCGTCCGCTCTGGCCCACTCCCAGCCGGTGCGGGTGTCCTGGTCGACGGCCGCGGTGTCCTCGTGGTGCATCATGTTCCGCCCCCAATGCGCAATGCCGGAATGTGCCTACTGCCCCGTAACACGCGGTGCGCGGTGATCGTATCCAACGACACGCCGTGGAAACAGCGGGAGTTCAGGTTCCTGCAACACCCGGAAGACGGAGTGTGTGCACGTCAAGGACGGTGTGTCGGACGGCGTCGGACGGCTCTGCCGGATCGCCGGGAGGGTCCGTCCTCTCTATGCTGGCTGCCGATGACTGCCGACCGCCGCACCGTACTGCGCACCGCCGCCAAGCTGGCCGCCCTGTCCGCCGCCGGCGGACTCCTCACCTCCTGCGGCAGCGGCACGCCCCGCCGGGCCGACACCGGGACGCTCGCCGCGCACCCCGGCAGTGTCGACCCGCAGCACACCACCGACCCGGCCTGGAACGGCGGCGAGGGGCCCGCCTCCCCCGCCCCGACCACCCCGGGCGCCGCGGGCGAGCCGCAGCCCGGCGGCGAACCGACCCCGGCCGCCGCCCAGGCCTCGGCGCCGGCCTCCGCAGCGCCGACCCCGCCCGTCCTGACGCCGCTGGCGGCCGGCACCCCGTACGAGGTGGTGTACGGGCCGCGCACCGGCAAGAACGTGGCGCTCACCGTCCACGGCAGCGGCGACCCGAAGCTCGCCACCACCCTGCTGGAGGCCGCCGAGCAGCGCGGCGTCAAGCTGACCGTGATGGCGGTCGGCAGCTGGCTGGACCAGCAGCCGCAGATGGCCCGGCGGATCCTGGACGGCGGCCACGAACTGGGCAACCACACCCAGAACCACCTCAACATCTCCGCGATGACACCGGACCAGGCCCGTGCCGAGATCGCCCAGTGCGCCGACCGGCTGACGAGGCTGACCGGCTCGATGGGCCGCTGGTTCCGCCCCTCCGCCGCGCAGTACGCCACCTCGATGGTGCGCGACCAGGCCAAGGCCGTCGGCTACGAGCACGTGCTGTCCTTCGACGTCGATCCGCGGGACTACAACGACCCGAGCGCCGCCGAGCTCCAGCGCCGGGTGCTGGGCTCGGTGCGCGGCGGCTCGGTGGTGGCCCTGCACATGGGGCACCAGTGCACCATCGACGCGCTGCCCGCGATCCTGGACGGGCTGGCCAAGGCGGGGCTCAAGCCGGTCACCGCCAGCCAACTGTGTGCGTGACCGGCCCCGACCGGAACTCCCCGCCCCCGACTGAGCTCCCGCCGAAGCCGGTCAGGCCATCGGGTCGTCGTCCTTGTACGGGCGCAGCCGCAGCGTCCGGGCGTCCACCGCGCGGATCGCGTCGGCCTGTGCGACCAGCTCCGCCAGGTCGTCCCGCCCGGCGTGGATGAACCGCCCGTGCAGCGCGTCGAAGCGGCCGCGGGCGGCGTCCACGGTGACGGCGACCATGTACGGGATCGAGCCCCAGGCCTTCATGTCCCGGAACATCGGCATCCCCGCGGTCATGTCGGTGGCCACCGCGCCGGGGCTGATGTCGAGCACCACGACGTCGTGCTCGGCCAGCGTGTCCGCCATGTTGTCGGAGAGCTGGAGCAGCGCGCCCTTGGAGGTCGCGTACGCGGTGTAGTGGCCGTCCGGGCGCAGCGCGAAGCCGGAGTTGAGGTTGACCACCCGGCCGCTGCGGCGGGCGACCATGCCGGGCAGGACGCAGCGCAGCAGGTTGTAGGGGCCGCGCAGGTTGGTCTCGATCACCTGCCACCACTGGTTGGGGTCGGTCTCCCAGAGCGGCACCTCGGCGCGGTCGACCAGGCCGGCGTTGTTGACCAGCAGGTCGATCGGGCCGAGGTCGCGCTCGACCAGCCGGACGGCCTCCCGGACCGAGCCGGGGCGGCAGACGTCCGCGGTGACGGCGACGCCCCGGGAGCCGTGCTTGACGCACTCCTTGAGGGTGTCGGTCAGCGTCTCGTGGGTGCGGCCGACCAGGCCGACGGCCATGCCCTCGGCGGCCAGGCCGACGGCGATCTCGCGGCCGATGCCCCGGCCGCCGCCGGTGACCAGGGCGACCTGTCCTGTGAGCGATCCCGTCGGCACCGTGTGCTCCCTTCCCGTCCCCGGCCCCCGTCTGCGGCATTCTGTCCGGCGGCGGGCGGCGGCGGGCCCGGGCGCACCCGCAGGCGGTGCGGCCTCACCCGATCGGGGGGCCGTCCGGGCTGGCACTGTGCCGGGGAGGGGGTGACCTACTGGCGAGTACGGAGTAGTAACGTCGTCGGGGCGGTGACCGGTGCACCCATTCCGGTACACCGACCCGTTGACCAGCGAGCTCGCTGGGCCACCAGTTCGCTGGGCGACCCCCAGCACCACCGAAGGGCAACTGAGTGAGTGACATCGCACGCGTCGGAGTAGTCGGCTGCGGTCTCATGGGGTCGGGCATCGCCGAGGTCTTCGCCCGGGCCGGACTGGACGTCCTGGTGTCGGAGGCCAGCGGTGAGGCGCTGGAGTTCGGCCGCACCCGGCTGACCAACTCCCTGGACACGGCGGTCAAGCGCGGCAAGCTGAGCCCCGAGCAGCGGGACGAGGCGCTGTCCCGGCTGTCCTTCACCACCGACCTGTCCGACTTCGCCGACCGCGACCTGGTGGTCGAGGCGGTCGCCGAGCGCGAGGACATCAAGGTCAAGATCTTCCAGACCCTGGACCAGGTCGTCGAGCGCCGGGACGCGATCCTGGCCTCCAACACCTCCTCGATCCCGATCGTGAAGCTGGCCGCCGCCACCTCCCGCCCGGAGCAGGTCATCGGCCTGCACTTCTTCAACCCGGCGCCGGTGCAGAAGCTGGTCGAGGTCATCCCGACCCTGACCACCTCGGCGACCACCACCGAGCGGGTCGAGGCCTTCGCCACCCAGGCCCTCGCCAAGGAGCCGATCCGGGCCCGCGACCGGGCCGGCTTCGTGGTCAACGCCCTGCTCGTGCCGTACCTGCTGTCCGCGGTGCGGATGTTCGAGTCGGGCGTGGCCACCGCCTCCGACATCGACAAGGGCATGGAGGCCGGCTGCGCCCACCCGATGGGCCCGCTGCGGCTGTGCGACCTGATCGGCCTGGACACCATCGTCTCGATCGCCGAATCGATGTACGACGAGTACAAGGAGCCGCTGTACGCCGCTCCCCCGCTGCTGTCCCGGATGGTCGACGCCGGCCTGCTGGGCCGCAAGTCCGGCCGCGGCTTCTACGACTACACCGCGAGCGCCTGAGCCCGGACGTGAGGGGCGGGCCCGTACCGGTCTCCGGTACGGGCCCGCCCCTTTTCCGGCCGCCCCGCGGCCCGCGCTACTTGACCCCGGCCTCCGCGCAGGCCTGGGCGTACTGCGGGGTGCAGATGTCGGACGCCTTGTAGAGCCCGCCGTCGACGACCGTCGCCTCCACCTTCGCCTTGGTCACCACGATCGGGGTGAGCAGCAGCGAGGGGATCTTCAACCCGCCGCTGTCGGTGAGCGTGGCGGCGGTGGTGCTGATGTCCATGCCCTCGGCCAGCTGGACGGCGATGCTGCCCGCCGCGTCCGTCTCGGGCTTGTACGGCTTGTAGATGGTGTACGCCTGCTCGCCGGTGAGCACCCGGCGGACGGCGTCGAGGGAGGCGTCCTGGCCGCCGACCGGCACGTTCTTGAGGCCCGCGGCCTTCAGGGCCTCGATGACGGCGGCGGCCATGCCGTCGTTCGCGGCGTAGACGGCCTGGATGCCGTTCTTCCCGAGGCTCTGGATGGCCTCGTTCGTCTTCGCGGTGGCCACGTCAGGCTTCCACTCGCCGGACTGCTCGTAGGCGATCTTGACCCGGCCGTCCAGCGCGAGGTGCGCGCCCGCCTTGAACTGCGCGGCGTTGGGGTCGGACTCGGCGCCGTCGATCATCACGACGTTGGCCGAGGAGGCCTTCGGGCCGAGCGCGTCGAGCAGGGACTGGCCCTGGAGCTGACCGGTCTGCTGGTTGTCGAAGGAGACGTACGCGGCGACCTTGCCCTGGGCCAGCCGGTCGTAGGCGACGACCTTCACGCCCTTGGCGTTGGCGGCGTCCACCCACGGTCCGGTGAGCTTGGCGTCGACCGGGTCGAGCAGGATGACCTTCACGCCCTTGGCGAGCAGGTCGTCGAACTGCTTCTTCTGGACGGACGCGTCGCCTCCCGCGTTGGCGTAGCTCACCGTGCACTTGGTGCAGAGGCCCGTCACCGTCTGCTCGATCAGGGGCTTGTCGAACGCGTCGTACCGGGTGGAGGACGCACTCTCCGGCAGCAGCAGCCCGATGCCCTCACCGCCACCCCCGCTCCCGCCCGCCGCCGGCGCCTGTCCCGCCACCGTCTGGCCGCAGGCCGTGAGGGCGAGTGCGAGCGACACGGTGGCCGTGCCCGCGGCCGCGAGACGCATGGGTCTGATCATGATCGGTGGTGCCTCCTGTACTGCGCCGCAACCCTGCGGCAGGGGACGGAGTCAAGCGCCACCGGGCGAATGCGTCAATGCGGGAGGGATCGTTCGTTATGCCCCTGCTCGATTCGTTACGGGATGAACAGGACTTTCACAGTCCCTTGGGCTTTTCGCGGGGGGGTGATCAAAACGGGGGTGATCAGAACGGGGGTGATCGAAACGCCGAGGTGGCGGAAACCCGGGGAAACGGGTTCCCGCCACGGCGTCGGCCCGGGCGTCAGCTGTTGATGCTGTAGCTGTCGCCGTAGACCTTCCACTTGAGCGGCGGGTTGAGGTCGAAGTTCTTGGCGTTGAGGAACACCGACTGCTCGGTGTCGACCCGGCTGGTGTCGGAGTGCGCGGCCTCCTTCTTCATGACCACCTTGCGGGCGTCCAGGAAGGCCTTGAGGTAGGTGGCCTCGTCGCCGCCCTGGGCGGGCGTCCTCGCCTTCTTCATCGCGGCCGCGCGGATGCCCCCGAAGCTGTCGGAGCTGTTGCCGGGGCCGTGCATCACGATGGCGTCGTAGTAGGCGAACTGGCCGAGCGCGCGCAGGCCGTCGGCCTTGGCCTGGTTGACGGCGGGGTTGAAGTACACCCGGTCGCGCTCGTCGTTCTGGGCCTGCTGGAAGGTCTGGTCCTTGGCGGCGGCGGCCCAGTCCTTGACGAAGGCGTCGCCGAGGCCGGAGTGCGAGGCGCTGCCGTTGACCTTCTTCAGCGCGGGCAGGTACTTGGCGAGGACGTTGCCGGGCTTGAGGTCGGTGTAGTGCTGGACCAGGTCCAGCATGTCGCCGGTGCCGGAACAGAAGCCGATGATGCCGGCGGTGTAGCCGCGGCCGTCACCGATGTCCTCGATGTACTTGTACTGGGCCTTCCAGTCCAGCGAGGAGTTCTCCGCACTGGACACCAGCTGCATCGCGATGTCCTTCTTGTGCGGGTCGTCGAGGCCGACGCCCTTGAGCTGGACGGAGGCCGCGGCCGCGGGGGCGGCCTGGGCGGCCGAGGCGGCCGCGACGGTGAGGGGCGCGGCCACCAGGGCGGCGGCGAGGGCTATGTGGAGGGCGCGACGGGGCTGAGGACGCATGGGACGCTCCGGTTCCTCGATCGGTTAGGAAAGCTTCCTAACGAGAAGGAAACGCCCGGAACCGCCGCCGCCGCAAGGGTTTTGACGAAAACACTTCAAACAATCAAGGACGGCGCAGGTCAGACCGCCCGCCGCCGCACCCACCAGACCGCCGCCGCGCACAGCGCCACCGCGAGCAGGGTCGTCCAGCCGAACTCGATCCACTGGAACGGCCAGAACCGGTCCGCCGGTTGGTACACCTCGTGCATGGTGTACCCGCCGTCGTGCACCAGGGACTGGAGGTGGGCGTAGTCGCCGCCGAGGTTGTAGAAGTCCGCCTCGGAGAGCCGGTTCCCGGCCGGGTCCGAGTACCAGACGCTCAGCACCCAGCGGTCGTCCACCGCGAGGGACGTCATGGCGCGCACCGGCTCGTCCAACGGGGCCATGTAGTGCGAGCGCACGGCCACGGCGAGGAACGGCAGGGCGACCGAGGCCGCCAGACCCAGGCCCACCGCGAGCACGGTGCGGCGCAGCACCGCGCCGGCCAGCGCCGCGACCCCGAAGGCCACCAGCACCCGCCCGACCAGCACCGGCGACGCCTGCCCGAAGAGGTCCGGGTGGAACTGTCCGCCCAGCAGCTCCAGCGGTGCGTTCCACCAGCGCAGCACCAGCCCGAACAGCGCCGCCACCACGGCCAGCACCGCGCCGCCCAGCACCAGGCCGCCCGCCGTCCAGCGGGTCCGCCCGGCCCCCTGGGTCCAGGCGAAGCGCACCGTGCCGTGCTCGAACTCCCGCGCCAGCAGCGGGCCGCCGAGGAAGGCACCGAACATGCCGCCCAGGACGTAGGACACGTTGCCGAGCATCGGCATGGTGTCGGCGTACTGGTGCAGGAACCGCTTGAACGTGGCCGCGCAGGCGGCGGTGGTCGGATCGCAGGAGCCCGCGCCGGTGCGGTCCAGGCCGTCGTGCAGGTACCAGCCGTGCAGCAACAGGGCGACGGAGACCACGCCCATCACCGCGAGCAGGGTCAGCAACGCGGGCCGGTGGCGCAGCCCGGCGGCCCGCAGCACGGCGGAGCGGGGCGGGGCGAGGGTGGTGGCGCTCATGACGGTACCTTCTGGTTCGTACGGACGGCCCCGCGCGGGCCGGGCAGCGCGGAGGCGGTCGGCTCGCGCAGGTAGGCGAGCACCAACTCCTCCAGGCCGATGCGCTGTTGGCGCCAGCCGGCGGAGACCGGCGCGTCCGGGCCGCCGGTGCGCACCAGCAGGTGGGACTGGGCGCCGGCCCGGCGGTCGCGGACCACCGGCAGCCGTTCGGCGACCGCGTCGGCCTCGGCGGTGGGGCCGGTGAGCATCCGGTGGCCGCCGACCAGGTCGTCCACCTCCCCGGACACCTGGACCCGGCCGCCGGTCAGCACCACCAGGTAGTCGCAGCTCTGCTCCAGCTCGTTGACGGCGTGCGAGGAGAACAGCACCGAGAGGCCGTCCTCGGCCACCGCGGTCAGCAGCACGGCCATGAAGTCGTGCCGGGCGAGCGGGTCGAGCGCGGCCAACGGCTCGTCCAGGAGCAGCAGTTCTGGCCGTTTGGCGAGGGCCAGGGCGAGCGAGACCTGCGCCTGCTGGCCGCCGGAGAGCCGGCCGTACTTGCGGTCCATCGGGATGCCGAGGCCGTCCAGGTGAGTGCGCGCCCGGGCGTCGTCCCAGCGCCGGTTGAGGTGGCGGCCCATCGCGAGCAGATCGCGCACGGGCAGGCCGGGGTAGAGCGCGGCGTTCTGGGCGACGAAGCCGATCCGGTCCAAGGCCCTTGGCGAGCCGGGGAGTTGGTCGCCGAGGACGGTCATCGCGCCCTCGCTCGGCAGGGTCAGCCCGGCGGCCAGGCTGAGCAGGGTCGTCTTGCCGGCGCCGTTCGGGCCGACCAGCGCGACCACGTGCCCGGCCGGGACGGCCAGGTGGCAGTCCCGCAGCGCCCAGGAGCGGCGGTAGCGCTTGCCGATCCCGCCGCAGTCGATCACGGTGTCCGCGGCCGTCACGCCACCACCCCGTCCCGGCCCTCGCGCAGGTCGCGCAGCGCGTCCTCGAACACCGCGACCATCCCCCCTTCGTCCAGCCCGGCGGTCCGCGCCGAGCGCATCCAGTCCAGCAGCCCCCGCCGCAGCGCGGCCCGTTCGCGCAGCGGCACCACTCCGGCGGGCAGCCCGCGCACGAAGGTGCCCTGGCCGCGCCGTCCGACCGCCAGGCCGCGGTGCTCCAGCTCCCGGTAGGCCTTGAGCACGGTGTTGGGGTTGATCGCCAGCCCGGCGACCACCTCACGCACCCGGGGCAGCTGGTCCCCCTCCGTCAACCAGCCCATCCTCAGCGCCTGTTCGACCTGCTGCACGAGTTGCAGGTAGGTCGGGACGCCGGAGGCCGGGTCCAGGCGGAACTCGATCGGAGAGGGCTGGTCAGCGCCTTTATCTAGTTCCATAGGTAAAGAGATAAACGATCGGATGACAGGCCGTCAACCCAAGGAAGCGCAAAGGGCCCCGTCCGGACCGAAACGGTCCGGACGGGGCCCTGTCAGGCCCTGGCGGCGGATCAGGCGCCGCGCAGCACCGCGCCGGTGCGGGTGACGGCCTCGGCGACGGCCGCCTCGCGGGCGGCGGTGGCCTCGTCGGCGGTCAGGGTGCGGTCGGCCGCGCGGAAGCGCAGCGCGTAGGCCAGCGACTTCTTGCCCTCGCCGACCTGCTCGCCGGTGAACACGTCGAACAGCCGGATGGCCTCCAGCAGTTCGCCCGCACCCGAACGCAGCGCGGCCTCAACCTCGGCGGCCGGGACGGCGGTGTCGACGATCAGCGCGACGTCCTGGGTGGCCACCGGGAAGCCGGAGACCGCCGGGCCGTCGACCTTCGCCGGGCCGTCGGCCGTCAGCAGGTCGATGTCGAGCTCCATCGCCGCCGTACGGGCCGGCAGGCCCAGCGACTTGACCACCCGCGGGTGCAGCTCACCCGCGTGACCGACCACCCGGTCGGTGCCGGCCACGACCAGCTCGGCGCAGCGGCCCGGGTGCCAGGGCGCCAGCTGGCCCTGGCGGACGGTCAGCTCGACGCCGGCCGCGCGGGCCACCGTACGGGCCGCCTCGACGGCGTCCGCCCAGGAGGCCTGGTCGCCCTTGCCCCACCAGCCGGACGGCAGCCGCTCGCCCGCGAGGGCGACGGCGACCCGGCGCGGCTGGTCCGGCAGCGCGGCGTCCAGCTCGGCCAGCTCGGCGTCGCTCGGCCGGCGGTCGACGGCCGGGCGCGGGGCCACCGAGAGCTCGTCCTTGGGCAGGAACACCGTGCCGGTCTCGAAGACCGCCAGGTCGGTGTTGCCCCGGCCGATGTTGCGGCGCAGCGTGCCGAGCAGGCCCGGCAGCATCGTGGTGCGCAGCGACGGTTCCTCGTCGTTGAGCGGGTTGACCAGCTTGACCGTACGGCGGCGGCGGTCCTCCGGCTCCAGGCCGAGCGCCTCGAAGGCGGCCTCGCCGAGGAACGGGTAGTTGTTGACCTCCACGTAGCCGGCCCCGGCCAGCGCCACGCCGATCCGGCGGTGCACCCGCTGGGCCTCGGTCAGGCCCTTGCCCGGCGGGACGTTCGGCATCCGGGCGGGGACGTTGTCGTACCCCTCCAGCCGGATGACCTCCTCGGCGAGGTCGTACGGGTCGGTGAGGTCGGGCCGCCAGGTCGGCGGGGTGACCTCCAGGACGTCGGCACCCGAGACCGAGCAGCCGATCTCCTGCAGCCGCCGGGTGACGCTCTCGCGGCCGTACACCGTCCCGGCGACCCGGTCCGGCAGGTCGGCGGCGATGGTGATGGTGCGCAGCGGGTGCGGGGCCGCGATGTCGGTGACCCCGGCCTCCGCGGTGCCGCCGGCGATCAGCACCAGCAGGTCGACGGCGCGCTGCGCGGCGGCGCGGGTGGCCTCCGGGTCGACGCCGCGCTCGAAGCGCTTGGACGCCTCGGAGGGCAGCTTGTGCCGCTTGGCGGTGCGGGCGATGGAGACCGGGTCGAAGTGCGCGGCCTCGATGATCACCTCGGTGGTGCCCGGGCCAGCGGCCGGGTCGAGGATCTCGGTGGAGGCGCCGCCCATGACCCCGGCCAGGCCGATCGGGCCGCTGGTGTCGCAGATCAGCAGGTCCTCGGCGGCGAGCTTGCGCTCGACCCCGTCGAGGGTGGTGAGGAGCTCGCCCTCGGCCGCCCGGCGGACCGTGATCGGGCCGGTCACGCGCTGCTTGTCGTAGGCGTGCAGCGGCTGGCCGACCTCCAGCATCACGTAGTTGGTGATGTCGACGGTCAGCGAGATCGGGCGGATGCCCGCCTTCTGGAGGCGGCGCTGCAGCCAGATCGGGGACTTGGCGGTCGGGTCGACGCCGACGACCGTGCGGGCCACGAAGCGGTCGCAGCCGGCCGGGTCGTTGACCTTGACCAGGTAGCCGAAGGAGTTGGCCGGCGGCACGTCGAGCAGCGCCGGGTCGGCCAGCGGCAGCCCGTACGCGGCGGCGGCCTCCCGGGCCACGCCGCGCATCGACAGGCAGTAGCCGCGGTCCGGGGTGACGGCGATGTCCAGCACGTCGTCGACCAGCTGGAGCAGCTCGATGGCGTCCGTGCCGGGCTCGTACTCCGGCGGGAGCACGATGATGCCGTTGTGGTCGTCGCCCATGCCCAGCTCGCGGGCGGAGCAGATCATGCCGGCCGAGGTCTGGCCGTAGGTCTTGCGGGCCGCGATCGGGAACGGGCCGGGCAGCACGGCGCCGGGGAGCACGACGACGACCTTGTCGCCGACGGCGAAGTTGGTCGCGCCGCAGACGATCTCCTGCGGCTCACCGGTGCCGTTGGCGTCGCCGACGTTGACGAAGCAGTGCCGGATCGGCTTCTTGAAGCCGGACAGCTCCTCGATGGAGAGCACCTCGCCGACCACCAGCGGGCCCTTGAGGTCGGCGCCGATCTGCTCGACGGTCTCGACCTCCAGGCCGGCCCGGACCAGGCGCTCGGCCACGTCACGGCCGGTCTCGCCGGCCGGAAGGTCGACGTACTCGCGCAGCCAGGAAAGCGGGACGCGCATCAGATCTCCATCCCGAACGGGAGGGTGAAGCGCACGTCACCCTCGACCATGTCGCGCATGTCGGCGACGTTGTGACGATTCATCAGGATCCGCTCCAGGCCCAGGCCGAAGGCGAACCCGCTGTAGCGGTTCGGGTCCACGCCGCAGGCGACCAGCACCCGCGGGTTGACCACGCCGCAGCCGCCGAGCTCGATCCAGCCCTCGGAGGAGCAGGTGCGGCACGGGCGGTCCGGGTTGCCGACGCTCTCGCCGCGGCACACGAAGCACTGCAGGTCGATCTCGGCGCTCGGCTCGGTGAACGGGAAGTACGAGGGGCGCCAGCGCAGTTCCAGGCCGCCGCCGATCAGCTTCTCGACCAGCACCTCGATGGTGCCCTTGAGGTCGGCGAAGGTGATGCCCTCGTCGACGGCGAGGCCCTCGACCTGCCGGAACACCGGGGTGTGGGTGGCGTCCAGCTCGTCCGTCCGGTAGACCCGGCCGGGGCAGACCACGTAGACCGGGGGCTCGCGGTCGAGCAGGGTGCGGGCCTGGACCGGGGAAGTCTGGGTGCGCAGCACCACGCCGGAGTCGGCGGAGCCGTCCGGGGCCTGCACGAAGAAGGTGTCCTGCATCGAGCGGGCCGGGTGGTCCGGGCCCAGGTTGAGGGCGTCGAAGTTCAGCCACTCGGCCTCGACCTCGGGGCCCTCGGCCACCTGGTAGCCCATCGCGACGAAGGTGTCCTCGATGCGCTCGGCCAGCGTGGTCAGCGGGTGCCGGGCGCCGCGCGGTGCGCGGTCGTACGGCAGCGTGACGTCCACCGCCTCCTCGACCAGCACGCGGGCGTCCCGCTCCGCCTCCAGCTCCGCCTGCCGCTTGGCCAGCGCCTGGTTGACGGCGCCGCGGGCCTGGCCGATCAGCTTGCCTGCGGCGGCCTTGGCGTGCGGCGGGAGGGCGCCGATCTCGCGGTTGGCGAGCGAGAGCGCGGAACGGTCGCCGGTGTGGGCGACCTTCGCCTGCTTCAGCTCGTCCAGGGAGCCGGCGGCGGCGAAGGCGGCGATCGCCTCGTCGCGCGCCTGCTCCACCACCTCGGGCTTGAGGGCCTCGACCTCGACCGGGTCGTACGACTTGTTGGGTGCCGACATCTCTATCTTCCCGTGCTCCTGCTCGTCCGTGCTCAGGTGTGTGGGCTCGCCTTCGCGTCACGCCCGGCGGGGCCGGGGCGCGGGCAGCCGTTCTCCGTGCTCACGGGGAGTGGTGTCCACGGCACAGCCGCACAGGGCGTTGCGCAACGCCAAAGGTCGAGTGTAGTCGCAGCGCGTAGCGCGACTGCCGTCAAGCCCGCCCGGGGCCGACCTCAGGGGCTGCTCAGAGCATGAAGTCGGGGATGCCGGCGGGCAGGATAAATCGGAACCTGGCCCCGCCGCCGGGGGCGCGGTCGACCCGGATCGAGCCGCCGTGGGCCTCCACGACGCCCTTGACGATGTAGAGGCCCAGGCCGGTGCCACCGCGCTTGGAGCCCCGCCAGAAGCGGGTGAAGACGCGCGGCATCGACTCCTCGGGGATGCCGCTTCCTTCGTCGCTCACGGTGACCGCGGTGCCTTCCACGATGCGGGGAGGGGTGCCGGAGCGCTCCCAGACGGGCGCCTCGACGACCTCCTTGGCCGGTGCCACCTCGATGGTGACAGTTCCCTCGCCGTGCCGCACCGCGTTTTCCAGCAGGTTCCCCAGCACCTGGTCGACCTTGTCCGGGTCCGCCCACAGCACGGTCAGCGGCTCGCTGATCCGGATGTCGAAGCGCTCCTCGGGGATCCCGGTGGCGACCTTGCGCTCGACGTGCCGGCGCACCGCGGCCGCCAGGTCGACGACCTGCTTGCGCAGCTCCAGCCGCCCGGCGTCGATCCGGGAGATGTCCAGCAGCTCGGCGATCAGCCGGGTGACCCGGTCCGCGTCGGCGTCCACCGTCTCCAGCATCAGCCGCTTCTGCCCGTCGGTGAACCGCTCCCACTTGGCCAGCAGCGTCGCCGTGAAGCCCTTGACGCTGGTCAGCGGGGAGCGCAGCTCGTGCGCGACGGTGGCGATCAGCTCGGCGTGGCTGCGCTCGGTGCGGCGCCGGGCCTCGGTCCCGCGCAGGGCGATCACCAGGCGCTCCAGCGGCCCCTGGGGCACCGCCCGGACGTACCGGGCGGAGACCAGCACCTCGCGGCCGCCGGGCAGCAGCAGGTTGCGCTCGGGCTGGCGGGTGCGGATCGCCAGGCCTCCGTACGGGTCGGTCAGCTGCCACCAGCGGCGGCCGTCCAGGTCCTCCAGCGGCAGGACGTCCTCCAGCGCGCTGCCCAGCGCGGCGTCCGGGAGCACGCCGGTGAGCCGGGCCGCGGCCCGGTTGAAGCGAACCACCCGGCCCAGCGCGTCGGCGACCACCAGGCCGTCCGGCAGGTCGTCCGGGTCGAGCTCGGGTCCGCTGCCGACCATGGGTTGCCTCCCCGATTACCCACCGTGCCGTTCCCCCCACCGAGGCAGACCCTAGCGCCTCCCAGGCCCCCGTAGTAGGGCTTGCAACGTGAGAACGCCGCGCGCCCGGGGCAGATCAGCCGTTCGAGCGGCAGCCGCCGGGCGACCGCTGGGCCCGGGCCGAGGCGTACAGGCAGACGGCCGCGGCGGTGGCCAGGTTGAGGCTCTCGGCGTGCCCGTGGATCGGGACGCGCACGACCTCGTCGGTGAGCGCGCGGGTCTCCTCCGGGAGCCCCCACGCCTCGTTGCCGAACACCCACGCGCCGGGCGCGCCCAGCGTGCCCTCGTCCAGCTCCCGGTCCAGGTCGCGCTCCCCCGCGCCGTCCGCGGCGAGCACCCGGATCCCGGCCGCGCGCAGCTGCCCGACCGCCTCCTCGACCGGCACGCCGACCGCCACCGGCAGGTGGAACAGGCTGCCGACGGAGGCCCGGACGGCCTTGGGGTTGTACAGGTCCACCGAGGCGTCGGTGAGCACCACGGCGTCCGCGCCGGCCGCGTCGGCGGTGCGCAGCACCGTCCCGGCGTTCCCGGGGTCGCGCACGTGGGCGAGGATCGCCACCAGCTTCGGCCGGGCCGCCAGGACCTCGGCGAACGGGGTGTCGATGAAGCGGCAGAGCGCCACGATCCCCTGCGGGGTCACCGTGTCGCAGATGTCGGCGATCACCTCGTCGGTGGCGGTCAGCACCGGCACCCCCTCGGCCAGGGCCGCCTCGACGATGTCCGCGTGCCGCTCGGCGGCCTCCAGGCCCACGTACACCTCGACCACGGCGTGCTCGTCCGTCCCCGGCAGCCGGCCGAACGCGACGGCCTCCCGGACGGCCTGCGGGCCCTCGGCCAGGAAGCGGCGCTCCTTGGTGCGCTGGTTCCGCTTGGCGAGCCGGCGGGCGGCGACGACGCGCGGCGAGCGCAGGGAGGTGAGCAGGGGGGTCTCGGTGGTCGACATGGTCTCGTTCTCTGGGGGCGCCGTCGGCTGACGGAGGCTGACGGAGGCTGGAGGTGGGGGGAACGCAGAACCGGACCCGCAGGAGAGCCTGCGGGTCCGGTCAGAGCTCAACCGATCTCGGAAGATCAGGCGGCGTCGGCGGCAGCCTTCGGGGCGTTCACGTCGGCCGGCAGCGCCTTCTGGGCGACCTCGACCAGGGAGGCGAACGCACCCGGGTCGTTGACGGCCAGGTCGGCCAGCATCTTGCGGTCGATCTCGACGCTGGCGGCCTTGAGGCCCTGCACGAAGCGGTTGTAGGTGATGCCGTTGGCACGGGCCGCAGCGTTGATGCGCTGGATCCACAGCTGACGGAAGTCGCCCTTGCGCTTCTTGCGGTCGTTGAAGTTGTAGACCAGCGAGTGGGTGACCTGCTCCTTGGCCTTGCGGTACAGGCGCGAGCGCTGGCCACGGTAGCCGCTGGCGCGCTCCAGGATGACCCGGCGCTTCTTGTGGGCGTTGACTGCCCGCTTGACGCGTGCCACTTGATTACTCCTTGGGTTGGACCACGGACTACTTCACGTGGTCCGTCATTCGAATGGGTCGGGAAGGATCAGCTGCCCCGCACACGGCTCGCACCGGGCGGGAGGGCGATCACTTGCCGAGAAGCTTCTTGATCTTCTTGGCGTCAGCGGGGGCCAGCTCGACGGTCCCGGCCAGCTTGCGGGTCAGCGTCGAGGGCTTGTGCTCCAGGAGGTGGCGGCGGCCGGCGCGCTCGCGCAGCACCTTGCCAGAGCCACTGATCTTGAAGCGCTTGCTGGCGCCACTGTGCGTCTTCTGCTTCGGCATTTCGCCGTATCTCCTCGTCAGTCCCGTCCACGCCCGCGCGACCTGCGCCGCGCGGGCGTGAACTGGATGGATCTGTGGTGACCGGGCGGGACGCCCCGTCACCCTGGGGGCCGAACCCGGACAGTGAGCCTTGCGGCTCAGGCGCCCTGGGAAGCGGCCGGCTGCTCGACCGGGGCCTCGGCCTCGGCGGCCGGCTCCTCGGCCGGGGCGTCCTGCGCCTCGGTCTCGGCGTCCTCGACCTCGGCGTCGTCGGCCAGCAGGTCGTCGGCCAGCAGGTCGTCGTCGTCCGCGGCGGCGTCGGAGCCGGGGGTCCGGCCCAGTCGCTCGGCCTTGCGGGCGTCCGCGAGGGCGCGGGCCTCGGCCATCGCCTCGGTCTTCTTCTTGTGCGGGCCAAGAACCATGATCATGTTCCGGCCGTCCTGCTTCGGCGAGGACTCGACGAAGCCCAGGTCCTGGACGTCGTCGGCGAGCCGCTGCAGCAGACGGAAGCCCAGCTCGGGGCGGGACTGCTCACGACCACGGAACATGATCGTGATCTTGACCTTGTCGCCCTGCTTGAGGAACCGGACGACGTGACCCTTCTTGGTGTCATAGTCGTGCGGGTCGATCTTCGGCCGGAGCTTCATCTCCTTGATGACCGTGTGCGCCTGGTTCTTGCGCGCCTCACGGGCCTTCATGGCCGACTCGTACTTGAACTTGCCGTAGTCCATGAGCTTGCACACCGGCGGCCGGGCGGTCGCCGCGACCTCGACCAGGTCGAGGTCGTACTCCTGCGCGAGCTCCAGCGCCTTGGCAAGCGGCACGATGCCGACCTGCTCGCCGCTGGGACCGACGAGTCGCACCTCCGGAACGCGGATCCGGTCGTTGATGCGGGGCTCGGTGCTGATGGGGCCTCCTCGGTTGCACCTTCTGCGATGCGGCCGTCGGACGGCGGTCGCACGTAGTGGACTCGACCACTGGGCGGGGCTTCATTCGTGCTGCGCTGCCCGGTACCTCTCGGCACCGCGTGCACCGCGACACGAAAAAAGCCCCGCTCGGTACAAGCGGGGCTCCACACATCCGGGGGCGGCATCCGGTGAGGGACGCTGCGGGCGACTCGGCGCCTCGGCGCCCGTCGCGGACCGGGACCCGTCGACCGCGAGGCCGATCGGGTGGGAGACTTTCGCGGTTGCCCTCTCGGGCCTCCTGGGTGGAGCCTCCACTTGCTGGCCAGGTGCCCATGAGGGAGCCCGGCCGGTCAGTCTCGAAGCTTACAGCGTCGCGCTGTCGAACGCTATTCCGCCCCCGCTCCGCCGGACTCCGGCGCGGCGCACTGCCCTCCCGGCGCGTTCCGGCCCCCTTGTACGCTCCACCTGTACCCACACCGCACGACGGAACGAGCCCCCCTTGAGCAGCGAGCCCACCCAGACCCCCGGCACGGACGACGACGCGATCGGCTTCGACGACCTCACCCGCGACATCGCCGAGGTCCCGGCGGTCGAGGTGATCACCACCGTCGCGGTGCACCTGATGAGCGCGGCCGCGGTCAAGTGCGGTCTGGCCGAGGGCGGCGAGAAGGACAAGGACCTCGACGAGGCCCGCAAGCTGATCACCGCCCTCGCCGGGCTGGTCACCGCCGGCGCCCCGGAGATCAGCAACTTCCACGCCGCCCCGCTGCGCGACGGGCTGCGCTCGCTCCAGCTGGCCTTCCGCGAGGCCTCGCTGGTGCCGGACGCGCCGGGCACCGGGCCGGGCGAGAAGTTCACCGGGCCGGTGTACTCCTGATCGGGATCAACAACGGGACCACCTACCACATGTGGTAGGTGGTCCCGTTTTGCATTGCGTTCAGCGCCGGTACAGCGGCTCCCCCGGCAGCTGGGCGCTCGCGGGCAGCACCGCGAGGTCCAGCCCCCGGTCCAGCCGCACCCGCAGCACCGGATCCCCGGCCACCGCCCGGCCGACCCGCTGCGCGGCCTCCTCCAGCCCCGCCTGGTCCAGCGCCGGGTCGAACACCACCGCGAGCACCCCGTCCGAGTCCTCCGCCGGCGCCAGCACCCCGCCGGCCACCTCGGGCTCGGCCGCCAGCAGCGCCCGGACCGCCTCCCGCACGTCCGGGTCCCGGACCGGCGGCAGGTACGGCCGGTTCTCCGCCAGTGCCCGCAACCGGGCGCCCGACAGCAGGAACGGCACCGGCCCGGCCGGATCGATCACCAGGGTGTCGGCGCGCTCGGAGAAGGCGACCATCGCCGCCTGCGGGGCCGCGGTCGGCGCCGGGCGGGCATCGGCCCGCCAGCGGGCGAGCGCCGCCAGTGACGTGAAGGCCGGCAGCGCGCGGCGCCCGTCCGGGGCCTCCAGCACCGGGACGGCCATGTCACTGGACTTGTCGTGCTTGTGCCCGTGCTCGTCCACCTCGACCTCGCCCAGGACGGCCACGATCGGGACCATCAACCGGGTCGGGGTCAGTGCCGCCAGCACCTCGGGCTCCGCCGTACGGTCCTGCGACCAGCGGGCCAGCGCTGCCGTCAGGGCCGCGTCCGCCGTGCCGTCGTCGTCGGAGAAGCCGGGATTCGGGATGCTCTTGCCGACGAACGCCGGGTTGGAGAAGTCTTTGCGGTCCACCCCGCCGACCCTATGCCACCGGGCACCGCCGTCCGCATTTCCGTGCACACAACCTCTACCCACCGGTAGCGCGCTGTGGCACCCTGCGCCCATGCCCATCCTCGTTGCGCGCACCCCTGTCACGGACCGGCACCGCTACGACCGGGCCACCGCCCATCTGGACGGACCGGTGGCCGTCGTGGACCTCGCCGCCTTCGACGCCAACGCCGCCGACCTGGTGCGCCGGGCGGGCGGCAAGCCGATCCGGGTCGCCAGCAAGTCCCTGCGCTGCCGGGCCCTGCTGGACCGGGCGTTGGCCGTGGACGGCTTCGCCGGGGTGATGAGCTTCACCCTGGACGAGTCGCTCTGGCTGGCCCGCACCGGCGTGCGCGACGTCCTGCTCGCGTACCCCTCCACCGACCGCGCGGGCTACGCCGAACTGACCGGCGACCAGGAGCTGGCCGAGCGGGTCACCGTCGTCCTGGACGACCCGGCCCAGCTGGACCTGATCGACAAGGCCCGCAGCGGCGACGCCGAGGTCCGGGTCTGCCTGGAACTGGACACCGCGCTGCACCTGTTCGGCGGCCGGGTCCGGGTGGGCGCCCGGCGCTCACCGCTGCGCACCCCGGAGGAGCTCGGCGCCTTCGCCGAACTCGTCCAGCGCCGGGCCGGGTTCCGGGTGGTCGGCCTGATGGCGTACGAGGGACACGTCGCCGGGGTCGGGGACCGGGTGCCGGGGCGGCCGGTGCGCTCCCAGGTGGTCCGGCTGATGCAGAGCCGGGCCCGGACCGAACTGGCCGAGCGGCGCGCGGCCGTGGTGCGGCGGCTGAGGCAGGTCACCGAGCTGGAGTTCGTCAACGGCGGCGGCACCGGCAGCGTGGAGTCCACCGTCGCCGAGCGGGCCGTCACCGAGGTCGCCGCCGGCTCCGGGCTCTACCAGCCGCAGCTGTTCGACAACTACCGCGCCTTCCGGGGCCGCCCGGCCGCCCTGTTCGGCCAGCCCGTGGTGCGCCGCCCCGGCGTCGGGGTGGTCACGGTGCTCGGCGGCGGCTACCCGGCCTCCGGCCCGACCGGACCGGACCGCGCCCCCGTGCCGTACCTGCCGCCGGGCCTGCAGTACGACCCGATGGAGGGCGCCGGCGAGGTGCAGACCCCGCTGATCGGCCCGGCCGCCGACGACCTGCTGATCGGCGACCGGGTCTGGTTCCGGCACGCCAAGGCGGGCGAGCTGTGCGAGCGCTTCGCCGAACTGCACCTGATCGAGGGGGACCGGATCGTCCGGACCGTCCCCACGTACCGGGGCGAGGGGAAGGCGTTCCTCTGACGGTTCGTCCGGCCCTGCCCTACCGTGGTGGCGTCACGACGAACGACGAGGGAGCAGCATGGAAGCCGAGATCGTCCAGCAGATGGTGACGTCGGGTGCCTCTTCGCTGGCCGGGCTGATGGCCACCGCGGCCTGGCAGCAGGTCAGTTCGCGGGTCTCCCGGATGTTCGGGCGCGGCGCGGAGGACGAGGCGACCAGCACCGAGCTGGAGGTGATCCGGGCCGAGGTGCTGGAGGCCGGCGACGACGAGGAGGCGCTGGCGGACCAGACAGCCGTGCTGCGCACCCGGCTGCGCCGGCTGTTCCGCGAGCACCCGGAGGCGGCGGGCGAACTCCGGGAGATCCTGGCGGAGTTCACCCAGGACTCCCCGGCTCCGGCCGTCACGGTGTACCACAACGAACTCAGGGACATGACGGTGAACGGCAACGTCATCCAGAGCGGTCACGTCGGCAAGCTGGTCCAGTCCGACACGGTCAACGGCAACCTGAACTTCTGAGCCCGACCTTTCCCCAGCCTTAAGCGGGCCCGATGGAACACCTAACCCCGGTGTCCCATCGGGCCTTTGTGCTGCTCGGGCGCCTACAGTCCGTCAATAACCGCATCACGCCGAGCTATTGCCTTATGGTCCAGACCAATCCTACGCTCTGGCCGGGGGTCCGCGATCCGGGCCGGCGGCCCCCGAACGGGCAGGCGTGTCCGCTCCCCCACACCCGCCCGGAACGACGGCCAAGGAGTCCCCACCCCATGTCCATCAAGCGAAGTGCCCTGTCCGTCGGCGTGGTCGGCGCCGCGGTCCTCGCGGTGGCCGCGACCACCGCCGGCACCGCCAGTGCCCACGGCACCATGACCGGACCGGTCAGCCGGATCGCCGCCTGCTACGCCGAGGGCCCCGAGCACCCGGTGTCCCAGGTCTGCAAGGACCTCGTCGCCGCGAGCGGCACCCAGCCGCTGTACGACTGGAACGAGGTCAACATCGCCAACGCCAACGGCAACCACCAGGCGCTGATCCCGGACGGCAAGCTCTGCTCGGCCAACCGCGACAAGTACGCGGCCCTGGACTGGCCCCGCACCGACTGGCCGGCCACCCCGGTCAGCGCCGGCAGCTTCACCTTCCAGTTCCGCACCACCGCGCCGCACGTCGGCACCCAGACCGTGTACATCACCAAGCCGGGCTACGACCCGACCAAGCCGCTCAAGTGGTCGGACCTCGACCCGACGCCGGTGGCCCAGGTGCAGGTCGACCGCACCGCCACCAACGGGTACTACACCTACCCGGGCACCCTGCCGCAGCGCACCGGCCGCCAGCTGCTCTACATGATCTGGCAGCGCAGCGACAGCCCGGAGGCGTTCTACAGCTGCTCGGACGTCGACTTCGGCAAGTCCGCCAGCGCCGCCGGGGCCCCGGCCGTCTCCTCGTTCGCCGCCCCGGCCGCGCCGAGCGACGCCCAGATCGCCGCCGACGCCCCCAAGTCCACGGTCGCCCACCACGGGCACGGCGGGGACCCGAACGCCCCGGCCGGCCAGCCCCTCCCGACCACCTCGGCGGCCGTGGGCGGCACCTCCGCCACCGGGCCGCTGCTGCTCGCCGGTGCCGCCGCGCTCGGGGTCGGCTGGGCGGGCATGGTGCTCCGGCGCCGTCGCGTCGAGGCTGTTCGACGCGACTCCTGACGCCGGACGACGCGGGGCCGGGCCGGCCCACCCCCGTCCGGCCCGGTTCCGCGGCTCCACCGGCGCCGTGAGGTGAACGGCGACGGCCCGCCCGGGAGGGTTCCTCCCGGGCGGGCCGTCACGGTGTGAGGAGCGGGGGGCTCACGTGGTGGCCGTACCGGAGACGTCCGGGCCGCCGTCCGGGCTGCTGCCGGAACCGGAGCCACTGCCGCTGCCGGAGCCACCGCCCGCACCGGAGCCGGGGCCGGAGCCCGGCAGGCCGGGCAGGCCCGGGATCTTGCCCTTGAAGTCGGTGATGCCCTTCACGATGGTGTCCATCACGCCGACGTCCGGTGCCTTGTCGGCGATGTCGAAGCCGAAGTGCACCGAGACCAGCGCCTTGCCGTCCGCGGTCGGGAAGACCACGGTCTGGACGTAGCCGCTGTTGCCCTTGGCGGCGTCCACCTTCCAGCGGACCAGGTAGCCGTCCTGGCCGTTGACCTTCACGGCCTCGGACTTGAGCTCCTGGTGGCCGGTGACATCGCCGTAGGAGTCCTTGACGGCCTTGTCGATGTCGGCCTTCGCCGCCGCCTGGGCGTCGGTGCCGCCGCCGCTGATCCGGCCGGTGTTCACCCCGCCGAGGGTGCAGCTGTCGGTGCCGTCCGGGCACTTGTAGGCGCCGACGCTCAGCGCGGCGTAGCCGTCGTTGGTGGTGCCCGCCTGCCAGCCGGAGGGGGTGGGCAGGGTGAGCCCGTTCACCAGGTCGATCGCCTTGTTGGCGCCCGGCCTGGACTTCCCGCTGCCGTTGCCGTTGCCGCCGCCACCGCCGGGGTTACCGCTCCCGCCGTTGCCCCCGTTGGCGCCGTTGCCGCCGCCGCCGAAGCCGGGGAAGCCGAACGGTCCGTCGCCGTTCGGGGCCGGCTGGTTGCGGGCGGCGCTGCGCTGCGGCCGGCCGTTGTCGTGGCCGTCCATCGCCAGGTAGGTGATCCCCGAGCCGGCGCCCAGGCCGAGCACGGCGGCCACGACGGTGGCCACCACCAGCTTGGACGGCTTGCGGCGCGGCTTGCGCGGCAGCTCGCCGGGCGCGCCGGGCATCCCGTAGGCGGTGCCGAAGGGCGGCGGTTCCGGGTAGCGGACCGTCGGGCCGCTGTCCAGGACCTCGCCCTCCAGCACCCTGGGCTGTTCGGCCGTCTCCGGCCCCGGGGCCGCCGCGGCCGGGGACTCCGGCTGCGGGGCGCCCGAGGGTGCGGGCCGGGTGTCGGCCGTCCAGCCCTTGCCGTCCCACCAGCGCTGCGGTCTCGGGTCGCCGGCGTTCTTCGGGTCCGGGTACCACCCGGCGGGGATCTGCTCGCTCACAGAAAGAATCTAAAGGTAGCCGGATAAACGCGAAATCAGCGCAGCCGGGAATTCCGGAGGTTTTCGATGAGATTACGGTGAGAACCCCCGACGGGGCGGGGGCGCGGGCCTACAGCGGGGTGACGTACGCCCCGGAGATGCCGCCGTCCACCAGGAACTCGCTCGCGGTGATGAACGAGGAGTCGTCGCTGGCGAGGAAGGCCACCGCGGCCGCGATCTCCTCGGCCCGGGCGAACCGGCCGAGCGGGATGTGCACCAGTCGGCGGGCCGCCCGCTCCGGGTCCGCGGCGAACAGTTCGCGCAGCAGCGGGGTGTCCACCGGCCCGGGTGACAGCGCGTTGACCCGGATGCCCTCCCGGGCGAACTGCACGCCCAGCTCGCGGGACATCGCCAGCACCCCGCCCTTGGACGCGGGGTACGAGATCTGCGAGGTGGCCGCGCCCATCCGGGCCACGAAGCTGGCGGTGTTGATGATCGAGCCGCGCCCGTGCCGGCGCATGTACGGCAGCGCGGCCTTGCAACACAGGTAGACCGAGGTCAGGTTGACCTCCTGGACCTTGCGCCAGGCGTCCAGCCCGGTGGTCAGGATCGAGTCGTCCTCCGGTGGGGAGATGCCCGCGTTGTTGAACGCGACGTCCACGCTGCCATAGGTCTCGTACGCCTCGTCGAACAGCGCCTCGACCATGGACGGGTCGGTGACGTCGGTGTGCACGAACAGCCCGCCGACCGCCTTGGCGGCCGCCCGTCCGCTCTCCTCGTCCAGGTCCGCGCAGACCACCCTGGCGCCCTCCGCGGCGAGCCGGCGGGCCGCGGCCAGGCCGATCCCGCTGCCCGCGCCGGTGACCACGGCGGTGCGGCCGACCAGGCGGCGGCAGACGATGTCGTCCTGCTCGGTCATGGACCGTCACTCCTCGGTGTGGATGGGGACGTTCTCGGTCGGTTCGGTCATGTCCCGCCTCACATCCGTTCGAAGGAGCGGTAGCGCTCCCAGTCGGTGACGGTCCCGTCGTAGGCGGCCTGCTCGACCCGGGCCATGTTCAGGTAGTGCTCGACCACGTCGCCCCCGAAGGCCGTCCGGGCCAGTTCGCTGCCCGCCCACAACTCGGCGGCCTCGCGCAGCGATCCGGGCACCCGGGCGTACTCCTCCACCCCGTAGGCGTTGCCCAGGCAGGGCGCGGGCAGGTCGAGCTTGCGCTGCAGGCCGTCCAGTCCGGCCGCGATCATCCCGGCCACCGCGAGGTACGGGTTGACGTCGCCGCCGGGCACCCGGTTCTCCATCCGCAGGGCCGGGCCGTGGCCGACCACCCGGTAGGCGCAGGTGCGGTTGTCCCGGCCCCAGGCGACGGCGGTCGGGGCGAAGGAGCCCGGGCGGTAGCGCTTGTAGGAGTTGATGTTCGGCGCGTACAGCAGGCTGAACTCGCGCAGCGCGGCCAGCTGCCCGGCCAGGAAGTGCCGCATGGTGTCGGTCATCCGGCCGTCCCGGTCGGCGAAGGCGGGGGCGCCGACGGCGTCGCGCAGCGACAGGTGGATGTGGCAGCTGTTGCCCTCGCGCTCGTCGTACTTGGCCATGAAGGTGAGCGCGCAGCCCTGTTGGGCGGCGATCTCCTTGGCGCCGGTCTTGTAGACGCTGTGCTGGTCGCAGGTGGTGAGGGCGTCGGAGTAGCGGAACGCGATCTCGTGCTGGCCGAGGTTGCACTCGCCCTTGGCGGACTCGACGGTCAGCCCGGCGCCCGCCATCTCGTTGCGGATCCGGGCGAGCAGCGGCTCGACCCGGGCGGTGCCCAGCATCGAGTAGTCCACGTTGTAGAGGTTCGCCGGGGTGAGGCCGCGGTAACCGCCCAGCCAGGCCTGCTCGTAGGTGTCGCGGAAGACCAGGAACTCCAGCTCGGTGCCGATGTCGGCGCTCAGCCCGTACTCGGCGAGCCGGGCGAGCTGGCGGCGCAGCAGCTGGCGCGGGGCGGCGTCCACGGGGTGGCCGCCGTGCCGGGCCAGGTCGGCGGTGACCTGGGCGGTGCCGGGCTGCCAGGGCGTCAGCCGCAGGGTGCCGAGGTCGGGGCGCATCGCGAAGTCGCCGTAGCCGGTCGCCCAGGAGGAGAAGGCGTAGCCGTCCACGGTGTTCAGGTCGACGTCCACGGCGAGCAGGTAGTCGCAGGCCTCGGCGCCGTTATCCGCGACCTCGTCGAGGAAGAAGCGGGCGGCGAACCGTTTTCCCTGCAACCGGCCCTGCATGTCGGTGAAGGCGAGCGCGACGGTGTGCACCTCGCCCGCGTCCACCAGGACCCGCAGCTCGTCCAGGGTCAGTGGCGGCCGGGGCCGCGAACCCGCGGGGGCGTTCTCGGGCATGGCGTTCTCGGGCATGCCGAAACCCTCCTCCTCCACGATCACTCTTCGAGATCAAGCGGTCACAGCGAACCGTACGGCCTGCGGCTCACGGGGCGGAAGAGGGCGGACGGGTGTGGCGCGCCGAGGCGCGTGATTGGCGAGGTACCGGACGGTACGGGAGGAGAATGCGCGCCATGGATCGCAGGCCTTTCATCGGTGTCAGCACCTACCTGGTGGACGCGAGTTGGAGCGACTGGCGCGGCCGTCGCGTCGCCCTGGTGCCGGAGCGGTACACCGCCTACGTGCAGGACTCCGGCGGGATCGCCGTCCTGCTCCCGCCCGACGCCCCCGAGCGCGCCCCCGAGGCCCTCGCCCGGCTCGACGCCCTCGTCATCGCCGGCGGACCGGACATCGACCCGGCGTACTACGGGGAACCCGCCCACCCGCTGACGGACGTCGACTCCCCGGAACGCGACGTCTGGGAGGTCGCCCTGCTGCGCGGCGCCCTGGCCGCGGGCATGCCGGTGCTGGGGATCTGCCGGGGCATGCAGGTGCTGAACGTGGTCTGCGGCGGGACGCTGGTGCAGCACCTCCCGGACGTCCTCGACGTGGACGTCCACGCGGGCACACCGGGGTGCTACGGCGCCCACCTGGTCCGCCCGGTGCCCGGCACCCTGGTCGGCGGCCTGCTCCCGGAGACCGAGCTGGAGGTGCCCACCTTCCACCACCAGGCCGTCGACCGCCTCGGCACCGGCCTGCGCGTCAGCGCCCTCGCCCCGGACGGCACGGTGGAGGCCGTCGAGGGCCCCGGCTTCACCATCGGCGTCCAGTGGCACCCCGAACAGGGCACCGACCTCCGCCTCATGCAGGCCCTCGTGCGCGCCGCCACCGCAGCTTCCCTGGACGCGGCCACCCTCGCCTGAAAGTGCGATAACCACCCTTGTCTTGAAGGACAATTGACCGGGCAAGGGCCGTGTTACGTTGCGCACCCGAACCACAAACAGTTGACCCCGGCAGCGCGCCAACGCTCCGGGGTCCGGCACCAGGAGTCGAGCTCCCGATGCGAGTACATCGTACCCACCACGCACGTCACTTCACCGTGTTGCCCAACTCCATGTTGCAGTACAGAAGGTTGAGCTACACCGCCCGAGGCCTCCTCGCCGACCTCCTCTCCCGCCCCGACGGCTGGCACGAGGACGGACGGCACATGGCCGACACCAGCCCCCAGGGGCGCGGCGCGATCCGCAAGGCCCTCAAAGAACTCACCGACGCCGGCTACTACCGCGTCGAACTGGTCCGGCTGCCCGACGGCACCGTCCGCACAGAGAACCACGTCTACGACACCCCGTGGCCGAGCACACCGGCTGCCACCCGTCCGGCACCCGGTGAACCGGCCATCGGCCGCGCAGACCGCCCCGTAGTAAAGGAACCGGAGCAAGCAACCACCCTCCCCCCGCCTCTCCGCGAGGCGGTGGCCGCCCTGTTCCGGGTGATCCGCCCCGAACCCCGCCTGCGGCTGGGTCAATCCGAGGCCGAGCAGCTGGCGCCCCTGGTCGCCCAGTGGCTCCAACGCGGCAGCACTCCGGCCGACCTGGCCCAAGCCCTCCTCCCGGGCCTGCCCACCCCCATCCACTCGGCACCAGCCGTACTCGGTTACCGCCTCCGCCACAAACTCCCGCCACCCCGAACCCCGGAAAGCCCTCCCACTCCCCGCTACGCCGAGTGCAACGAGTGCCGCGACCCCGTCCCCCGGCCCGGCGTCTGCCACGCCTGCGCCGACCGGGCGGAACGCCCCGCCACCAACGGCTGCACCGCCTCTGTAACCATCAGAGGCGCCACCCGCGCCCGCACCGCCCTCGTGGCATCTCAGACGTCCAGGGTGCAGACCACGCCGAGATCGATCAGCCCCTCACTCCGGCACAGCCGGTCGGACGGGCCACCGACGGTGGTCTGCAGCAGCTGGTAGTCCGCGCCGTGCTCCTGCCCCCAGTGCATCGCGGCGCGCCACAGCAGGCGCCCGAGGCCGAGGCCCCGGCACTCGGGCAGGACCCCGAAGTACTGCGGCAGGAGCCTGACTTGACCGATCGGGTCGGACATCGTCTCCATCGGGCCGATCGCCCCGACCACCCGACCATCGCGCACCGCGACCAGGACCGGGCCGACGGTGTCGAGCCTGGAGTTCAGGAAGGCGAACCCCTCGTCGGCGAGATTCGCCGAGAAGTCGTCGAAGGTGCCCGCCACCCCTGCGGCCGCCTCGGACAGGACCCCGATCCCGTCCACGGCGGGAGCGGGACGGTCGAAGCTCCTGAGCTGGACCCGGGTACACGCGGCAGAGGCGTCCGGCCCCTCTTGGAACCACACGACGCGGGCCTTCCCGGCTCCGTGGACGGCGGCAAGCTTGGCGGCTGCCTCCTGAGCTTCGAACAGGTGCCCTCGGGACCCGTAGAGGTGAACGCGTAGGACTCCACGGTCGGTGAGGGTCGGGATCAGGGTTCGTTCCCGGTCCTGGACGATGTCGTTCACCACGACCCACTCGCCCTTGCGATCGGACCATCGCCGGTCCTTGTCGTGCGGAAGGAACTCCCCGGTGCCGGCGACGGCGAACACGTCATCCATCAGCTCCGAGCTCAGGCCCTCGGGGTGCAGGGGGCCGAGCGTCGGCAGGCACGGCACGGACATTCGGGGACGCATCCAGTCCCAGCGGAATCCCATGAACCCACGCTACTCGGCTCCCGCACAGGCCTCAGGCCCTGACGCGAACCGCGCCAGGGCCTGAGCGTTACCGACCGAACGCGATCAGTGCGGGTTGTCGTCGCCCGCGGAGCACGAGCACTTGATCGACTCCATGATGTCGTCCAGGTCAGCCACGGTGGTGATCTCGGTGACCGGCTGGGCGGGGGCCTGGAGGGGCCGCGTCAGGTACGGCAGACGCTGGGACGGGCCGTCACCCGGCAGCGGGCGCCTCGGGGAGAGTTCGACAGCTACAGCGGTCATGGTCATCCTGCTTTCTTGATCCCGTGCTGGCAGTAACTTGCGAGTGGTGCCTTCGCCTCCTGGTAGTGCTTGGCCAGCGGCCGGCACACAGTGCACGACCCCGAGAGCTGGCAGCCGGAGCAGCCACCGGTGCGAAGCATGAGACGGTCGGCGATGGCGCCGAGCCGGGCGAGGCCGTCGATCCCTTCGCCGGGGAGGCTGATCTGGTCGTCACGGCCGATCTTGCAGATGGACACCAGACCGTGCGGGTCGGCGTGGAAGAACGTGTGGCCCGCGTTGCACCCGGCGAACGGTCGTCGCATCCGCAAGTGCTCTTTGGACTGCGCGGTCAGCGACTCGGCGCCGCCGTAGATCGTCGGCGTCATGTTGGTGAAGACGTTGTACTCCAGCCCCCACGACCGGCACAGATCGATCATCGCCTGTTCCTCGTCCGCGTTGCCCTCGGTGACGACGATGCTCATCCGCAGCGGCAGCTTGGCGTGGCGGGCGGCGTTCATCCCCTGGACGAACAGATCCCAGGCACCCGGGCGCTGCGTCAGTTCGTCGTAACTGGCCTTCGCGGCGCCGTACATCGACACCGTAACCCGGTAGGGCGGGCACTCCCGGAAGAGGCCGAGCAGGTTCTCGCGCCACAACAGCGAGGCGTTCGTCGACACCGTGATCATCATGCCCAGCTCGAACGCGGTCCGGTAGGAAGCCATGAAGTCCTTGTCCACCGTGGGCTCTCCGCCGGTGATCTGGAGCCACAGCACACCGGCTTCGGCCATGATGCGCAGGCAGGTGAGCTTGTCCGCCAGGGCCATGCCCGAGTTGACCTTGAGCCCCAGATAGCAGTGCTTGCAGGCGTAATTGCAGCCGAGGTTGATCTCCCACGACGCCCGGGAGTACCCCCACGAGGAGGGCTGCCGGACCAGCAGGAACTCGGCCAACGGCCGTCCCGCGACATCAAGGTCGGCCCACTGTGCGCCTGCAGCGTCCACGAGCCAGGAGGGGGCCATCTGGGCGGGGTCGTGGACGCGCAGTTCTTCGTAGTCGGCCTGCGGCAGCCGGAGGCCCCCACGGCTACCGGGTCGCACCAACACGTACTCGTCCAGGAATGGGCTGGCGATGAGGTCGTGCACTTTCCCTCCTCTGAGTAATCCGTCAGGCGCCGGAGTGGCGCAGGTGGGCCTCGGCGGCCGATTTGGCGTAGAACCGCCTGATCCGGTCCGAGGAACCCGGAACGCGCACGTACTCGTGCTGCTCGCGGTCGTAGATCCCCCAGCACTCGAGCAGGACGAAGTGGGGGCTCCCGGAGCCGATCAAGCGGATCTCGTACCGGGAGGACCAGGAACGGACGGTCACCATGCGGCCTGTGCCGTCGGCTCGCACTTACGAACCCGCACCCCCGCCGGTGGTTTTGCTGCGTGGACTTGAGCCGCGAAGACGAGCGCGGCGAGTCGCGCATCTCCTGTCACCCCTTCGTCGGGGCACACCTCGAACCACACCACCTTGCCCACATCCACCGGGTGCCAGCCCCAGGAGTGAGCCAGGGCCTTGACCAGCAGAAGGCCGCGGCCGCCGGTGGCCATGTCGTCCGCCGTCTTACTCACCGGCGGGTTCGGGCTGCTGTCCGCGACCTCGACCCGCAGGCGGCTGCCAGTCCACTGGACTGTGACGCGGCAGCGCTCCTGCACGTACTCGATGGCATTGGCCAGCAACTCATCAGCGCACAACTCCACGTCCCGCAAGGCGTTGTCCGTCAACGGAACACGCCAAGAAACGGCGATGAACCGGATCAGTTGGCGCGCAGGCCGGATGGCCGCCGGGTTCGGCTCGACATCCCAGGTGCGCGGCTTCGGGATCGTGGCGGTGTCGATGTAGTTCATTGGTGGGACCGTCTCAGTCGGGTGCTCCGGGCGTCTCTCCGGACGACCACCAGAATCCCGAGACGGCTGCCTTGAGATAAGGCCAGCGCGTGTACCCACGATGGGTAAACTTGCGGTCAGTTATCTCAAGTGACACCGAGCGATGATCCTTCTGCTGCTGGGGGCCGGTCGTGAGTGAGTCATTGGGGTCGTCCGGGCTTCCGCGTCGCCTGCTTGCGGACCCCGAGATGAGGGCGGCCTGCGCGGACCGAGACTTCGCACGGATCTTCCAACTTGCGAAGCGCAGAGCAGGGTTTCACCCTTCACGCATCGCGCGAGCATGTGAGCTGACACCCAGCAGAGTGGGGGAGGTGATGAAGGGGCGGCCGAAGATCACGAACATGGCCGTCATCGAGCGCATCGCGGATGGCTTACGAATCCCCGGTCACATGCTCGGCCTGGCAGACCGCAACTGGGAACGGTCGTCCGCCTCTTGCCACGGGTCACCTGTGACGGTCGGCCCCGTGCCCGCTTCGCAGTCGGCCAGGGATGCGCCGAGCGGGGGTGACCTGAATGACATCCTGGCCATCGCAGCCGGATCCAGAGCCACACCGAACATCCTTCGCTCCCTCCAGGTATCCATCGAGGACTACTGGAGGCGAGACGACCAACACGGCGGTGAGGCACTCCGGCCCGCAGTGATCGGCCAACTCAGGTACGTGACGTGCGTCATGCGGGACACCGCCGACCCGAACTACCGGCACAGTCTCCACGGCATCGCCGCCGAGCTCGCCCGCCTTGCCGGCTGGACGTACTTCGACGCGCGACAGTACAGCGCAGCGCAGGGCTACTTCACCGAATCGCTTCGATTCGCGCGAGACATCGACGACCGTACGTTCGTCGCCAATGTGCTCGCCTGCCTCAGCCTCCAGGCGACATACCAGGACAAGCCGCAGGATGCGATCACGCTCGCCCGGGCCGCACAGGACAACGCGCGCCTCGCCACGGGTACACCAAGGCTGCTGGCCATGCTGTCGATGCGCGAAGCCTTCGGCCACGCAAGTACGTACGATCGGGAGACAGCCCATCGTGCGATCACCGAGGCGCATCACCACTTCGAGCGCATCGCCGATGGCGATGACGACCCTGTCTGGGTTCAGTACTTCGACCACACCAAGCTAACCGTGGACACTGGCATCGTCCTTGGCCAGCTGGGTGAAGCCGGAGCTGCTGAGCCTCTCATCGCCGAAGGATTGCAAGCCGAGCCGATGGCGAACCTCAGAGGGCGCGCCTTCCACACCTTCTGGCTCGCACGCACCCAACTCCAGCAGCGAGAGGTCGAATTGGCATGCGCGACCGCCGGGGAGGCCCTCGCACTCGCGGAGGCTGTCGAGTCCCCCAGGGTAAGGGTCCACCTCCAGGAGTTCCGCCAACTCCTCAGGCCCTACCGGAGCAGCGCCCCGGTCGCGGAACTGTCCGACCGGATCACCGGCATGACCGGGTGATCAAAGGCCGGCCTCGTCCAACAGCACATACAGCACGCCCACGAGCGTGCCGCTGCTGACGATCTCGCGTCGGTCGATCATGCCGCGCAGCTCGGACAGGGGGACCCACTCGATCCGGTCGGACTCGTTGCGCTCTGTCGGCGGGCCCATGTACTCGACAGCATCAGCCCGGAAGACAAAATGCTCCGAGTCGGTGATTCCATTGGCCGGTTGGGCGTAGATCAGCGACTTGACCTCACCCACCTTCCAGCCTGTCTCCTCAAGCGTCTCGCGGGCCGCCGCCTCTGCCGGGGTCTCGTCCGGCTCGATGAGACCCATCGGGAGTTCCCAGGCCCAGGTGTTGGTGATGAAGCGGTGCCGCCACATCATGAGGACCTGCTTCTGGTCGTTCACTACGGCCGCCACCGCGAGGTGCCGCAGCTTGACCACGTGGTGTTCCCAGCGGTGGCCGTCGGGCTGCTCGATGTCGGCCAGCCACAGGTTGACCCATGGGTTCTCGTAGATCGGACGTTCCCCATGGATCTTCCACTGCATGGCTGAAGCCTCCCTCGATGGACCCTCAGCATCTCAGACATCGGCAACCAAGGCAGCCACTCTCGGCGAATTCGCGTCAGAGTGACGAGAATTGGTGATGGCAACTGACGGCCCCGATGGTCCCGGCCTGAGGTGCACGGCGGTTACTGCGGCGCCTCCTCGGC
>NZ_JBHZCN010000057.1:0-60137 GCF_042755465.1 Kitasatospora sp. NPDC059160
TCCCCGCGGGCCGCTCGGGCGGCAGCGCCCCCTCCCCCCCCCCCCGCCCGGATCCGGGGGTCAGTGCCGCGGCGGCTGGACGCAGCGGAAGCTGCTCGCGGCGCCCGGGTCCCCGTGGCCGGTGTAGCGGGACACCATCGGGTAGCGGCACAGGTCGCGGGCGACGGTGGTGCCGGTGCCGGTGGTCAGGGTGGCGTGCAGCACCGACGGCGCGCTGCCCTGCTCCACCCAGGCGGTCAGCGCCGCCAGGTCGTCGACCTTGCCGCCGTCCAGGCCGCAGTGCTCGACGCCGGGGGCCAGGAACAGCCGGTAGAAGTCGTCGACCTTCTTCGCACCGCCCATCCGCTCCTCCACCCGCTTGCGGTAGTCGACCGTGCCGGCGGTGGGGATCAGCTGGTCGGCGTCGCCGTGCCAGCTGAGCAGCTTGCCGCCGGCGTCGCGGAACGCGGAGAGGTCCGCGTCGCGGGTGCCGATGACCTGGTCGTACTCGGCGCGGGCCGCCCGGAAGATCCGGTCGAACTGCGCCCGGCTGAGGTGGGCGGTGTCGAACCCGGGCTGCTTCTGCACGAAGGTGGCGACCCACGCCGCCGGGACGACGAACGGCACGCCGGTGGTGACGCCGTTCGCATCGGTCCTGCTGGCCGCCAGGTAGCGGAAGTCGGCGCCGATCGGCAGGCCGTACCAGAGCCGCTTGCCGTTGACGTCGCGCGGGCCGTCCCAGATCCGGCGGACCACCTCGGCGTCCGCCGCCGTGACGGTGACCTGCTTGCCGTCGCACTCGACCCGGGTGCCGACCAGGCGGCGCGGGTCGAAGTCGCACCGCTGCGGGTCGCTGATCAGGCCGTCGGCGACGCCGTCGAGCGTGTCGCAGGCCTTGAGGGCGGCCCGGTTGAAGGCGTCGAACTCGCACCCGGTCGGGTAGGTGCGGGTCTCGTTCATCACCACCTGGGGCCACAGGGTGGCCACCTCGAACTGGTTCCAGTTGACGCCCGGCGCGGCGGCCTTGATGCCGTCGAAGTCCGTCGGGTAGCGCTGGGCCTCCAGGTAGCCCTGGCGGCCGCCGGTGGAGCAGCCGTTCCAGTAGGAGTAGGACGCCGCCCGCCCGTAGGCCGCGGCCACCACCTCCTTGCCGACCAGCGCCATCTCGTGCGCCGAGCGGGAGGCGAAGTTGTCCAGCAGCGCGGTGTCGACCCGCCCGGCGGCGTCCAGCGCCCAGCTGGTGTCCAGGGCCCCGCCGACACCCGCGTCGGTCGTGGCGGCGGCGTAGCCCTGCTTGACGGCCGCGGCGAGCCCGGCCCCGTTGTCCCCGGCGGCGTAGGCACTGCCGCCCACCGCCTGGAAGCGGCCGCTCCAACCCGCCTGCGGCAGCCAGACGTTGACCTTGGCGTGGTCGTTCGCGCCGGGGTGGGTCAGGGTGACCGTCACCTCGCAGTGCGCCGGGACGTCGGGCACCGGGAAGCCGCCGAGCGGCGGTTCCCCGGGCACCTGGAAGGTCCCCGCCGGCACCGCGACCGCGGTGACGGACTCCACGGCGGTGCCCGCCGGGGCCGGGATCCCGGCCGGGGCGCAGCTGAACGCCGACGGGCCGGCGGTGGCACTCGTGGCCGTGGCACTCGTGGCCGTGGCACTCGTGGCGGTGGCACTCGCGCCGGTGCTCACGGTGGTGGCGCTGACGGCGGCGGCGAGCTCCGGTGACGCGCTCACCGGAGTGGACACCGCAGCGGCGGCGACCAGGGGGACGGCCGCCGCGACGACGGCCAGGAACCGTCTCTTCATGATCTCTCCTCGGTATCGGGCTTGGCCCCCTCACTCTGGCCGCGCCGGCGGTGACGGCACATCAGTCACCTGACGCTCCGCCGACACCGCCCGGGGCGCACCCGAGCGGCCGGAAGGATGGAGTCACATGACCGATGCGCCGGGCCCGGACGGCGGACCACAGTGGGGCCCGCTGGATCCACTCACCATTCGAAACCCCTTGGAGCACTTGCATGTTCAGCCTTGAGCACGGCCGCCTGCGTCGCCTCGCCACCGGTGCCGCCGCCGGGGTCGGCGCGATCGCCTTCGCCGTCGCCGGCACCGCGAGCGCCGCGACCGAGGACGCGGCCGCCGACCGGGGCCCGAAGCCGACCGTCGTCCTGGAGCACGGCGCGTTCGCCGACGGCTCCAGCTGGGACGGCGTCGTCGCCCGGCTGCGCCACGACGGCTACCCGGTGGTGGCCGCCGCCAACCCGCTGCGCGGCCCGGCCTCCGACGCGGCCGCGCTGCGCAGCGTGATCGACCACGTCAAGGGCCCCGTCGTCCTGGTCGGCCACTCCTACGGCGGCTCGGTGATCAGCGCGGCCGCCGTCGGCCGGCCGCAGGTCAAGGCGCTGGTCTACGTCGCGGCGTTCCTGCCCGCGCCGGGCGAGTCCGCGCTCCAGCTGACCGACGCGTTCCCGGGCTCGACCCTGTCCGGCGCGCTGGACCCGGTACCGGTCACCAACGCCGACGGCAGCACCGGCACCGACCTGTACATCCGGCAGGACCGGTTCCGGGCCCAGTTCGCCGCCGACGTCCCCGCCGACCGGGCCGCGCTGGCGGCCGCCGCCCAGCGGCCGATCGCCCAGGCGGCGCTGACCGAGCAGGCCACCTCCGCCGCCTGGCAGACCGTCCCCAGCTGGGACGTCATCACCACCGAGGACCGCAACATCCCGGCCGACGCCCAGCGGTTCATGGCCGGGCGGGCCCACGCCCACACCACCGAGGTGGCCGCGTCGCACTCCGTCGCGGTGTCCCACCCCGGTGTGGTGGCGGGCGTCGTCGAGCAGGCCGCCCGCGCCACCCGCTGACCGGCGGCCCTGAGCAGGGAGGGCGGCGCCCCCGATCCGCCCTCCCGATCCGCCCGCCCTCCCGCCGTCGGCCCCGGGTCGGCCCCGGAGCGCTGCTCCGGGGCCGATGCGTCAGCGCAGCGCGCGGAAGGCGGTGCGGAGTTCCTCGGCCAGCAGCTGCGGCTGCTCCCAGGCGGCGAAGTGGCCGCCGCGGTCGACCTCGTTCCAGTGGATGATGTTGCCGAAGGTCCGCTCGCCCCAACTGCGCGGCGCCGGGTAGATCTCGGCGGGGAAGACCGTCACCGCGACCGGCAGCTTCGGGATCGGCACCGCGTTGAACGGTCCGCCGCCGGCCCGGGTGCCCTCCCAGTACAGCCGGGACGAGGAGGCACCGGTGCCGGTCAGCCAGTACAGCGAGATCGCGTCCAGCATCTCGTCGTACGTGAGGACCTTCTCGGGCTCGCCGTCGGAGTCCGTCCACTCCGCGAACTTGTCGTAGTAGTAGGCCGCCATGCCGACCGGGGAGTCGGTGAGGGAGTAACCGATCGTCTGCGGGCTGCGGTTCATCATCGCCGCGTAGCCGAAGCCGTCGCGGTAGAAGTGCAGCAGCCGGTCGTACGCCCGCACCTCCTCGGCCGACAGGTTCGCCGGGGCCGGGTCGAAGTTGCGCAGCCGGCGCAGCAGGTCCTCCGGCACGGTCCCCGGCATGTTGACGTGGATGCCGAGCAGCCCCTTCGGCTGCTGGACGGCGAGCACCTCGGAGAGGATCGCGCCGTGGTCGCCGCCCTGCGAGACGTACTCCGGGTAGCCGAGGCGCAGCATCAGCGCGTGGAAGGCCCGCGCGATCCGGGCGAAGTTCCAGCCGGCCTTGCCGGGGTTCCCGGAGAAGCCGTAGCCGGGCAGGGTCGGCAGCACCAGGTGGAAGGCGTCCTCGGCGCGGCCGCCGTGGGCGGTGGGGTCGGTCAGCGGGCCGATGACCTTGAGCAGTTCGACGATCGAGCCGGGCCAGCCGTGGGTCATCAGCATCGGCATCGCGCCGGGGTGCGGGGAGCGGATGTGGGCGAACTGGACGTCCAGTCCGTCGAGTTCGGTGACGAACTGCGGCAGCCCGTTGAGGCGCCGTTCCACGGTCCGCCAGTCGTACCGGGTGCCCCAGTGCTCCACCAGCGGGCGCAGCTTCGCCAGCTGGGCGCCCTGGCTGCGGTCGTCGACGGTCTCGCGGTCGGGCCACCTGGTCGCCCGGACGCGGCGGCGGAGTTCGTCGAGCTCGCTCTGCGGGACCTTGATGCGGAAGGGGCGGATGCCCGGGGCGGGCCGCGGAGCCGGGGCGGGTGCCTGGGCCGGGGCCGACGTCGGGGCCGGGGCCGCGTTCGGGGTCTGCGCCTGGGCCTGGGCGGACACGCCGACCTGCCCGGCGACGACACCGGCCGCGGCGAGGCCGAGGAAGCGGCGTCGGCCGGTGGAGGGGCGGTTGGTGCTGGTGTTTCCGGATGCTGCCATCGAGGACTCCTCGGGTTCGGAAGGGGACGGGAGGTGCGGTGCGGACGCCGGGGCACCGGCGCGGCCGTTCAGTGCGCGGCGTCCAGGTGGGCGGTGAAGAAGCCGGCCAGCTTGTCGACGGCCCGGTCGATGTACTCCTGCCGGTCGTAGAGGTCGACGTGGCTCGCGCCCGCGATCCGGTGCAACTCGGTTGGTCCGGTGGCGCGTTGGTGGGCCTCGACGGCCATCCAGGCGGTGACGGCACGCTCGCCGACGATCTGCAGGATCGGGCGCGGGCCGATCAGCGGGACGGCGAAGAAGGGGTCGTAGCCGGCCAGACGGTCGACGCTCTCCCAGGCCAGGGACTTCGCGGACCGCTCGTGCGCGCCGCGTGAGGTGCAGTAGTACGCGAAGCCCTCGGCGCCGTGCTCGCCGCCGAGCTCGCGCGCCTGCTCGGCCGTCTCCGGGAACACCGTCAGCCCGCCGGGGTCCTGCCCCCGGGCGGCGGCGGTGCGGGCCCGGGCGGCCGCGTCCAGCAGGGCCCGGAAGACGGCCGGGTCCTGGCCGCCGTCGGCGCCGAGCCGGAACTGGCGGGACGGGTCGGCGGTGCACACGGCGGCCACCGCCCGGACCCGGCTGTCGCCGCCGGTGGCGGCCAGGGAGTACCCGCCGGACGCGCAGATGCCGAGCAGGCCGATCCGCTCGGCGTCCACCTCCGGGCGGGTGACCAAGTGGGACACGGCGGCCTTGAAGTCCTCCACCCGCTGGGCCGGGTCCTCCAGCCCGCGCGGCAGACCGCCGGACTCGCCCTGGTGGGCCGCGTCGAAGGCGAGGGTGACGAAGCCCCGCCCGGCCAGCAGCCGCGCGTAGGTGCCGGACGCCTGCTCCTTCACCCCCGTCCCCGGGTGGCCGACCACCAGGGCCGGGCGCGGACCGGGGGCCGGGGTGTCGGGGAGGTACAGGTGCGCGGCGATCTCGATGCCGGCGCTGTCGAAGCGGATCTCTGACCTGGCCATCCGGGGCCTCTTCCTGTCGATCGGCACATCGCGTGCGCGTCGTATGCGCGTCGGGCGCACGTCGGTGGTTCATGGGTGGTTCGTGCTGCCACCACCGTGGCCCACTGGCGGGTGCCGGGGCTTCGGTCAGATGACTCCGGAACCGACGTGCAGTCATGGAGCGGCCCGCCGCCGACCGGCCCGGACGTCAGATGACCGATGCGGGGCTCCCCGGCCGCCCGAAGGATGGAGACCCCCAGGTCACGGACGTCGGCCCGGTCCCACCCCCCGCCGACCTCCCTTCCCCCGACAGGAGTCGCTCCCATGGACGCGAACGACGAACCCGCCCACAGGCCGGCCACGGTGGTCCTCGACGCCGCCTTCAAGGCGGACGCCCCCGCCCGGTACGCCCGGCTGCGGGAGCTCGGCCCGATCCACCGGGCCGAGTTCCAACCCGGCCTGGAGGGCTGGGTGGTGGTCGGCCACGACCTCGCCAGGACGGCGCTGACCCACCCCGGCCTGCTCAAGGACGCCACCCCCGCCGCCGACGCCCTCGACGCGGCCGGCTTCGTCCTGCACCGGCCCGCCGTCGGCCTCGGCGCCCAGATGATGGAGGCCGACCCGCCCGAGCACACCCGGCTGCGCCGCCTCGCCGCGGCCGCCTTCACCCCGCGCCGCACGGCCGAACTCGCCCCACGGATCGAGCAGATCGCCCACCGGCTGCTCGACGCCCTGCCGCCCGCGGGCACGGCCGACCTCGTCGAGGCCTACAACGCCCCGCTGCCCGCCACCGTCATCGCCGAGCTCCTCGGCGTCCCGGCCGCGCACCACCGCGACTTCCGCCACTGGTCCGCGCAGGCGCTGCGGCCCGCCTCCCCCGAGCACCGCCCCGCGCTGGCCGCGCTGCACCACCTGCTGGCCGACCTGGTCGCGGCCAAGCGCCGCCACCCGCAGGACGACCTGCTGTCCGCCCTGGTCTCCGTCCGCGACCGGGAGGCGGGCCGCCTCACCGAGGAGGAGCTGGTCGGCACCGCGCTGATGCTGGTCGTCGCGGGCCACGAGAGCACCGTCAACCTGCTCGGCAACGCCCAACTCGCCCTGCTCCAGCACCCGGACCAGCTACGGCGGTTGCGCGAACGGCCGGAGCTGCTGCCCGGCGCGGTGGAGGAGTTCCTGCGCCACGACACCTCCGTGGAACGCTCCACCAACCGCTACGCGGCGCAGGACCTGGACCTGGGCGGGGTGAGGATCCCCCGGGGCGGCGTGGTCGTGGTCGCCCTCGGCTCCGCCGGCCAGGACGCCCCGCAGACCGGCTCCGGCGACCCGGCCGCCCTCGACGTGGCCCGACCCGACGCCCGCCACCTCGCCTTCGGCCACGGCATCCACCACTGCCTCGGCGCCCCGCTCGCCCGGCTGGAGGCCACCATCGCCCTGCGCGTCCTGCTCGCCCGTGTCCCGGAGCTGGAACTCGCCGTCCCGGTGGACTCGCTCGACTGGATCGGCTCCGGGATCATCCGCGGCGTGCTCACCCTCCCCGTCCGCTACCGGCTCGGCTGACCGGACGGGGGCTCCGAACGGCCCGCCTCCGTCACCTACCAGACTGGTGACGGGGACGGGCCCGTCCCTGCTAGAGTCGCCGTGACGTGCAGTCAGCATGCAGTCAGCCGGCCGTCCGGGTACGGCCGGAGGAGCGAGGAGCGGCAGACGTGGCGGGTGACGACGACATCTCCGGGTGAGCCCCGGAGCTGACGGCCACCGGCGGGTGCTCAGGAGCACCGCCGAAGTGGTCCGCCTCGTCGTACCCCTTTCCCCGGCGCCCGCCCACGGGCAGAGCTCCGCCCTTCCCGCGGACCGCCGGGGCCCGACGCCCCCCCGGAAGGATCCCCGTGCTCCAGCACGCCCTGCTCGCCCATGACCTCGTCCGCAACCTCGACGGCCGCCGCGTCCTCGACGGCTTCGGCCTGACCGCCTCGCCCGGCCAACGGATCGGCCTGATCGGGGAGAACGGCGCCGGGAAGTCCACCCTGCTGCGGGTGCTCGCCGGCCTGGACGAACCCGACTCCGGCACCGTCTCGCGCCCCGCGGACCTCGGCTTCCTGCACCAGGAGCTGCCGTTCCCGGCCTCCGCCTCCGTCGCCTCCGTCCTGGACGACGCGCTCCGCGAGGCCCGCGCGGACCTCGCCGCACTCGACCGGCTCGGCGCGGAGATCGCCCGCGTCCCGGACACCGACCCCGGCCACGGGGACCTCCTGGACGCCTACGGCCGGCGGCTCGAACAGGCCCAGTACCGGGAGTCCTGGGACGCCGACCGCCGCGCCGCCCTGGTCCTGGACGGACTGGGCCTCGGCGCCTTCGGCCCCGGCGCCCCCGGCCACGGCCGCCCGCTCGGCTCGCTGTCCGGCGGACAGCGCGGCCGACTCGCCCTGGCCGCGCTGCTCGTCCGCCGGCCGTCCGCACTGCTGCTGGACGAGCCCACCAACCACCTCGACGACGGCGCCGCCGCCTTCCTGGAGCAACAGCTCCGCGCGCACCCCGGCACCCTGCTGGTCGCCACCCACGACCGGGCCTTCCTCGACGCCGTCTGCACCCACCTGATCGACCTCGACCCGGCGGTGGACGGCCCGGTCCGCTTCGGCGGCGCCTACTCCGCCTACCTGGGCTCGCAGCGCGCCGAGCGGGAGCGCTGGGAGCTCCGGTACGCCGAGGAGCAGGAGGAGTTGGCGCAGCTGCGGCACTCGGCCGGCGTCACCGCGCACCTGGTCGCCCCGGACCGGGGACCGCGCGACCACGAGAAGATGGGCTACGGGCACCGCGCCGGCCGGGTGCAGAGCCAGGTCGCCCGCCGGGTGCGCAACGCCGCCCGCCGGCTGGCGGAGCTGGAGCGCGCCCAGGTGCCCGAGCCGCCGCGCCCGCTGCGGTTCGCGGCCGACGCCCTGGCCGCGCCGGACGCCCTGGCCGCAGCGCAGACCCCGGAGACCTCGGAGACCCCGGAGCCCCTGGTGTCCCTCCGGGGCGTCCGGGTCCCCGGCCGGCCCCCGCTGCCGGAGCTCGACGTCACGGCCACCGACCGACTGCTCGTCACCGGCGGCAACGGCACGGGCAAGTCGACCCTGCTCGCGGTGCTGGCCGGCCGCCTCCCGGCCGGGGGCACGCTCCACCGCCACCCCCGGCTGACGGTCGGCCTGCTCACCCAGGACACCGCGTTCGACCGCCCCGACCGCACCGTCCACGACACCTACCGGCTCGCCCTCGGCCCGGCCCGCGCCGAGCGGGTGCCGCTGGCGTCCCTCGGCCTGCTGCACCCGGCGGACCTCGACAAGCCCGTGGCCCGTCTCTCCGTCGGGCAGCGCCGCCGCCTCGCCCTCGCCCTCCTGGTCGCCCACCCGCCCCGACTGCTGCTGCTCGACGAGCCCACCAACCACCTCTCCCCGCGCCTGTGCGACGAGTTGGAGGACGCCTTCGGCACCGGCCCCGGCGCGATCGTCGTCGCGAGCCACGACCGCTGGCTGCGCCGCCGCTGGCAAGGCCGCGAGGTGCGGCTGGAGCCGGACCGGAGTGAGCAGCGGGCACCGCTGCCGGGCCGCGCCGCCGTTACCGGAACCTGACGCTACCGATGGACGGGCGATACGCGGTCCAGACACGGACCTGACGTTCCGTTCGTACAGTGCCGGACATCCCCGGTGAGCAGGGGCGGACCGCGGCCGCCCCTGCCCACCGACCGCACCGACCGAGATGGGCGACGATGTCAACCACACGCCGAGCACTCCCCCGCCGACTCCCCACCGCAGCAGCCCTCCTGCTGAGCGCGGCCACCGCGGCGGCCCTGCTGCCCACCGCAGCCCTCGCCGCGGAGCCGGACACCGTCACCTCGCACGCCGGCGCCACCACCCCGCAGGAGCGCAGCCGGATCGACGCCTACTGGACGGCCGACCGGATGAAGCTGGCAGGCGCCATGGTCCCCGAGAACACCCCCGTGCCCGCGGACGACAACACGCCCGACGACCCGCGCCCGCTCGCCCCCAACACCCCGGACCCCGGGGCGGTCTGGACCCACGGCGGCGCGGTGAACAGGAGCGTCGGCCGGCTCTTCTTCACCTTCTCCGACGGCTACGACGGCAGCTGCACCGCGACCGTCGTCACCGGCGCGAACCGCAGCACCCTCGTCACCGCGGCGCACTGCCTGCGGGGCGTCGGGGCGCCCACCGCCGACGGCACCTGGACGCACAACGTCTACTTCGTGCCCGGCTACCGCAACGGGACCAAGCCGCTCGGCGGGTTCAGCATCAAGTCCATGGCGACGTCCTCGCGTTGGGACGCCGACCGGAACGGCACCGGCTCCTCGGACGTCGCCGCGGCCGGCTTCGACACGGGGGTCCTGGTGGCGAACCCGTCTCCCGACGGGCGGCGGCTCGCGGACGTCACGGGGAACCAGCGGATCGCGTTCTCCGATCCCGTCGACGCGGAGTTCGTCCACGCCTTCGGCTACCCGAAGGACCGGCTCAACGATCCCGCGGCCCAGTACGCCGGTTCGCGCATGATCCACTGCGCCGGCCCGAACCGGCAGAGCCCCAAGGCGCCCCTGCTGTGGGGCGAGTCCTGCAACATGGGCCACGGGGCGAGCGGCGGCCCGCACCTGGCCCGGTTCGACACCCGGACCGGCTCCGGAACCGTCGTCGGCGTCACCACCACCACGGACGAACTCGTGGGCGGGCAGCCGGGCACGCTCTACGCCACCCGCTTCGGTGACAGCGCCCACCGCCTCTACGACTGGGCCCAAGCGCGCTGACAGCGCCGGGGAACGCCGGTGCCGGGGGCGCGGCTCGCACCCCCGGCACCGGCGTCCGTCACCGCGCCCCGGCCTCCGTCAGGCCGGGACCACCCGGTAACTCAGCATCGCCCAGGGCGTGTTGGACTGGGCCAGCGAGCCGGTGCCCCACGGGACCGCACCCGCGCAGCCCCGGCCCGGGTACAGCACCACGGACGCGGAGCCGTCGGCGACCTGCACCGAGCGGACGGGCGCCGCCAGGGTGTGGCAGGTGCCGAGGTCGCCCAGGTCGACCGTGGTCACCGCGCCGCTCCCGTCGGTGCCGGTGTACAGGTGCGCGCCCGGCTGCAACGGCGGCCAGCCGGCCGCCTGCGCCGAACCGGCACCGAGACCGATCAGGGCCGCAGCCGCGACGGCCGCCGCGGCCGAGCCGCGGAGCATCCTCTTCGAAGTGGACATGTGGGAACCGCCTTCCGTGGGTGTGCCGGGATGCCGAACGATTCGGACCCCGCCGGGTCCTACCCGCCTCCACCCTGCCGCGGGGGGCGCCGGCGCGGCATCGGTCATCTGACTGCACATCACCGGTGCCGGTACGGGGGCGGGATCGGTCGAATGACTCCGTACGCCCGGCGACGCTGTACGTCCGGTGACTCCCGTACGTCCGGACCGGCTCACCGCGAACGGTGCGCGGTGCGCGGCCCGGGTCACTCCAGCAGCCCGGCGGCCACCCGCCGGACCAGCTCCCGGCGCTGCGCCGCGTCGTCGAAGTCCACCACCGTGCGCACCTCGGGGGCCATCGCGGGCCACAGCATGGCGAGGTGGACCATCAGCGCGAACAGGAACCGGGCCTCGAACCGGTCCGACACCACGCCCCGGGCCTGGGCGTCGGCGAGGATGCCGGTCCGCCTGCGGACCTCGTCGACGGCGTAGCCGTTGAGCGCCTCGTCGCCGCGCTCCAGGTTCTGCCAGGTGATCAGCCGGGGGATCTCCGGGTGCTCGGCGTAGATGTCGCTGAGCCGGGCCGCGAACTCGGGGAGGTCCTCGTCCCCGTCGAAGGGCAGGCTGCCGATGATCTGCTCCACCGCGGAGTTCCAGACCGCGTCGAAGAGGCCCACCTTGCTGTGGAAGTAGTGGTAGATCTGCGCCTTGTTGCTCCGGGCGGATTCGGCGATGCGGTCGACCCGGGCGCCGTGGAGTCCGTGGGCGGCGAACTCGGCCCGCCCGGCCGCGATGAGTCTCTGCTTGGTGGCTTCGGCGTCGCGTTGCATGCGCAGACCTTAGCCCAGCACCGACTAACCGGTTGGTTGACAGCGGGTTCCTTGTCCGGGTGTAATCAACCAACCAGGTAGTTGAAAGTTGGCCGGCGTCCATGGCTCGCGGTCTTCGAACGACCTGGAGGTTCGATCGGGGAGGGAACTGGACCGTGGGATCAGCCGTGCCGTTGCTCGGTCGGGACAGCGAACGCGAGCAACTCGCCGAGTTCGCACGCTCCGTGGAGGGCCGCACCCTCCTCCTCCGCGGCGAGACCGGGGTCGGCAAGAGCACCCTGCTCGACTACGCCGCCGACCTGGCCGTCCGGGAGGGGCGGCTCGTGGTCCGGGCCACCGGGGTCGAGGCGGAGTCGGAACTGCCGTACGCCGGACTGCACCAGCTCCTCTACCCGCTGCTGCCGCACACCGCCGGACTGGAGCACAACTCCCGGGCGGCCCTCGACGCCGTCTTCGGCCACACCGGCGCCGGGGGCACGCCGCCCTCCCTGATGACCCTCGGCATCGCGGTGCTCGGCCTGCTGTCCTCGGCCTCGGTCGAGCAACCGCTGTTCCTCGTCCTGGACGACGGCCAGTGGCTGGACGACTCCAGCGCCGCGGTCTGCGGATTCGTCGGCCGCCGACTGACCGGCAGCCGGTTGAAGCTGCTGCTCGCGGTCCGCTCCGACATCGCCTCCCCCTTCGACACCGCCGCACTGCCCGAGCTGGCCGTCGGCACCCTCACCGACGAGGACGCCGCCCTCCTGCTGGACGGCCACTACCCCGCGCTGGACCGGCAGTCGCGCCGCCTCGTACTGGACCAGGCCCAGGGCAACCCGCTCGCCCTGCTGGAACTGCCCGGCCACACGGCCGGCCGCCACCCGGAACGTGCCGCCGCCGACCCGCAGGCCCTGCGCGGCGCCTCGCCGTCCCGGCGCCTCCAGTACCTCTACGGCACCCGGATCGCCGCCCTGGACGCCGCCGTCCGGGCCGAGTTGCTCAAGGGCGCCCTCGACGGCGTCGCGGCCGGACCCGGCGACGCGGCGGGCCCCGCCGGCCGGTACCGGATGCGCGACGCCGACGAGGCCGTCGCCCGCGGCCTGCTGGTGATCGAGCCCGCCACCGGTGAGTTCGCCTTCCGGCACCCGCTGGTGCGCTCCAGCGTCGTCCAGCTGGCGACCCCCAACCAGCGCCGCGAGGCCCACCGGACACTGGCGCTGCTCCACCGGGACAACCTCGAACGGCGGGCCGCCCACCTGGCCGAGGCCACCCTGGACCCGGACGAGGAGGTGGCCCGGGTCCTGGAGGCCGCCGCCGAGTCCGCGACCCGCCGCGGCGGCGCGCTGACGGCGGTGACCTGGCTGACCCGCGCCGCCGAGCTGAGCGAGCACCCGGCGGAGCGGTCCCGGCGGCTCGGCGACGCGGCGTTCATCGCGGGGCACGCGGCCCGCCTCGGCCACGCCCGCCGGATCCTGCGGGCCGACCCCGGGCCCGACGCCGACCGCTCCCCCGCCGCCGCACTGGCCTCCGGCTACCAGGCGCTCTACCAGGACGGCGACGTGCGCTCCACCCACCGGCAGATCGCCGCCGCCGTCGAACGGCTGGTCGGCGGAACTGCCGACTCGGCGGCCGACCCCACCGCCGGGTACGACCCCGAGGTGCTGGACCGGCTGCTCGCCCTGCTGCTCGCCACCAGCCAGTTCGCCGCCGACCGGACCCTGTGGGAACGCACCCACGCCCTGCTCGCCACGCTCGGCGAACGGGTCGGCGAGCGGGCCCGGATCTACAGCGCCACCTGGAGCGACGTCGTCCGCCACGGCGCCGGCTGGACCGCACCGGTGGAGCGGGCCGCCGCCGACCTGCCGGGCCAGGAGCCCTGGGACGTCGCCCGCTTGGCCGTCTCCGCCTACCACCTCGACGTCCTCAGCCCGCTCCGCCCGCACCTGCAGCGCGTCGTCTCCCGCGAGCTGGAGACCGGCGCGGTCTCCACCGGCATGGTGATGCTGCACCTGATCATGCTGGACCAGATGGCCGTCGGGGAGTGGGAGGCCGCCGAACGGACCGGACGGCGGGCCCTGCTGCGCTCCGACGAGCACGGGCACGAGCTGTTCGCCCAGCAGACCCGGGCCTACCTGGCCCAACTCGCCGCGATGCGCGGGCAGACGGCGACCGCGCGCGAGCTCCAGGCGGTGGTCGACGCCTGGGCCCGCCCGCGCGGCATCGGCTTCCTCACCCAGCTCGCCGACGCGGCCGGCACCACCGCGGCGCTGAGCGACGGCGACTACGAGGGCGCGTACCTCCAGGCCATCGGCATCACCGCGCCGGGCGCCTTCCAGCCCTACGCCCACCAGGCCTCCCGCACCCTGCTCGACCTCGTCGAGGCCGCCGTCCACTCCGGGCGCACCGCGCAGGCCCGCGCCCACGCGCTGGCCGCCCGGGAGGCCGGCCTGCCCGCCGTCTCCCCCCGGCTGTCCCTGGTCACCCACGGGGCCCTGGCCATGACCGCCGAGGACGAGGACGAGGCCGCCGGGGCCTACGCGCACGCCGTCTCCCACCCGGCCGCGGCACACTTCCCGTTCGAGCTGGCCCGGATCCGCCTGGCGCACGGCATCCGGGTGCGCCGCGCCCGGGGCGCCACCGTGGCACGGGAGTTCCTCGCCCCGGCCGCCGACTCCTTCGAGCGGCTGGGCGCGGTCGCCTGGGCCGCCCGGGCCCGGGCCGAACTACGGGTCGGCGGCGTCCCGACCCGGCCGGCGGCGCGCACCGCGAGCCTGCTGACCTGGCAGGAGCGCCGGATCGCCGACCTGGCCGCGGGCGGCCTGACCAACAAGGAGATCGGCGAGCAGACCCGGCTGTCCCCCCGGACCGTCAGCGCCCACCTGTACCGGATCTTCCCCAAGCTGGGCATCACCACCAGGGCGGCGCTGCGCGACGCCCTCACCGGGCTGGACGAGGCGTCCCCCGCGCCGGACCCGGGCCTGCCGGAGCGCTGCTGACCGAACACCGCTGACTGAACGCCGCCGGGGGCGGGTAGGGCTCGGGGATCCGCCAGGGAGGGAGTCCGGATGTCGCTGCCGCTGACCGGCACCACGGTGATCGCGCTGGAACAGGCGGTGGCCGCGCCGCTGGCCACCCGGCACCTGTGCGACCTGGGCGCCCGGGTGGTGAAGATCGAGCGCCCGGACGGCGGCGACTTCGCGCGCGGGTACGACCGCAGCGTCAACGGCCTGGCCAGCCACTTCGTCTGGCTGAACCGCGGCAAGGAGTCGGTCGTCCTCGACCTCAAGGCGCCCGAGGGCCGCGCCGTGCTGGCCGACCTGGTGGCCGGCGCGGACGTCTTCCTGCAGAACCTGGCCCCCGGGGCGGCCGCCCGGCTCGGCTTCGGCTCCGCCGAACTGCGGGCCCGGCACCCCCGGTTGGTCACCGTCGACCTGTCCGGCTACGGCACCGGCGGCCCGTACCGGGACAAGCGCGCCTACGACATGCTGATCCAGTGCGAGTCCGGGCTCGCCTCGGTGACCGGCCAGCCGGAGCGGCCCGCCAAGACCGGCGTGCCCACCTCGGACATCGCCGCCGGGATGTACGCCCTGACGGCGACGCTCGCCGCCCTGCTCGGCCGGGCCGGCAGCGGACGCGGCACCGCGATCGAGGTGTCGATGTTCGAGGCGACCGCCGAGTGGCTGGGCCACCAGCTCCACCACACCCAGGGCACCGGGCGGGCACCGGGCCGCGCCGGACTCTCCCACCCGGCCATCGCCCCCTACGACGCCTACCCGACGGCCGACGGCCACGAGGTCATGATCGGCATCCAGAACGACCGCGAGTGGGCCCGGCTCGCCACCGGCTTCCTGGACCGCCCGGACCTCGCCGACCACCCCGAGTGGGCGACCAACGTCGCCCGGGTGCGGCGCCGCCGGCTGGTCGACGCGCTGGTGGGCGGCCGGACGGCGACCATGACGGCCGAGGAGGGCGTCAAGCGCCTGGACGCCCTCGCGATCGCCTCGGCCCGGCTGAACGGCATCGGCGACCTCCTGCACCACCCCCAGCTCGCCGCCCGCGACCGCTGGCGCCCGGTGGCCACCCCGGTCGGCGAGGTCCGCTCCCTGCTGCCCCCGTTCGACTTCGCGGAGGTCGAACTCCCGATGGGGCCCGTCCCCGAGCTGGGCGCCCACACCGACTCCGCCCTGCGCGCCCTCGGCTACCCCGCCACCCGCATCGCCGCCCTGCGGGCGAACGGGGTGCTGGGCGGGTAGCGCACCCGTATCCTGGGTCCCGACCCTCCGGGCAAGTGGCGTACGGAAAGCATGATCTGACGCTCCGTCATCCTCTCGCCGCGACCGGACGACACCTGGACACGACGGGGGCGCGCGTGGGATCGGCCGACCGCAACGGACCGGGCACCGGCACCACGCGCGAACGCGTCCGTCGGGGCGAGGCCGCACCGGCCGGGCGCGCGGAGCCGCCGCTGGTGGTGCTGCACGGGTGGCTCGGACTCGCCTCGGGGCTCGCCGCACTGGTGGTGGTCCTGCTCGGGGCCTGGTACGCGGGAAAGGGCGAGCCCGGCCCGGTGGACGGGCGGATCCAGGACGCGGTGTACGGGGTGGAACCGCCGTGGCGCTACGCCGCCCGCGGCCTGGACTCCCTGGGGGAACCGCTGGGCGCCGCGCTGCTGGTCGGAGCCGTGGCGGCGGGCTGCCTGCTGCTCCGGCGCCCCCGTGCCGCGGTGTTCGCGGTCGTCGGCGTCGCCCTGCCGGTGCTGGCGGCGACGCTGCTCAAGCACCTGGTGGGCCGCACCATCCACGGCGACGCCAACCTCTCCTACCCGAGCGGGCACACCGCTTTCCTGACGGCAGTGACCCTCGTCCTCGCACTGCTCGCAGCGGGCCCGAACGCCCGCCCGCTCCCGGTGCTGGCCGCAGTGGCGGTCGCCGGGGCGGCCATGGCCTGGGCCCAGGTAGCCCTGGGCGCCCACTACGCGACCGACACCCTGGCCGGCGGCTGCACCGCCCTGGCACTGGTACCGCCCGCCGGATGGCTGGTGGACCGGGCCGCCGACCGGCTGGCGGCCCGGTCGGCGCCCGGTGACCCGACGTAGCTCAGACCCGCTGCCGGAAGACCGGCTTGACCGGGCGGCCGCCGAGCCAGGGGGTGGGGTCGCCGGCGTCGAGGGCCTTGCGGTAGACGGCGCAGGCGACGGAGACGGCGTCGATGGTGTGGGCGATGTCGGCGTCCGTCAGGGCGCTGCTCACCACGAAGGAGGGGGCCAGCACCCCGCCCGCGAGGAGTTGGCGCAGGAAGAGGGTGCGGTAGGGCTGGGAGGGCTGCCCCAGTTCGTCGAGGGTGGCGAAGACCAGGTTGCTGGCCCGGCCCCGGACCAGCACGTGGTCGGCGACGCCCATGCCGGCGGCGGCCTCCCGTACGCCGGCGGCGAGTTGGTCGCCGAGGGCGTGCAGCCGGGCGGTGATGCCCTCCTCGACGTACGTGTTCTGGACGGCCATCGCGGCGGCCAGCGCGTGGGTCTCGGCGCCGTGGGTGGTGGAGAGCAGGAACACCCGGTCGCCGGGGTGGTGCAGCCCGCCGTGTTCCATCAGGTCGCGGCGCCCGGCGAGCGCGGAGACGGCGAAGCCGTTGCCGAGCGCCTTGCCGAAGGTGGAGAGGTCGGGGGCGACGCCGTAGAGGCCCTGGGCGCCCGCCGGGGACCAGCGCAGCCCGGTGATCATCTCGTCGAAGACCAGCAGGCAGCCGTGCCGGTCGGCGAGTTCGCGCAGGCCGGCCAGGTAGCCGGGCGGGGGCTCGGCGTGTCCGGCGGGTTCGAGGACCAGGCAGGCGATCTCGCCGCGGTGGCGGGTGAGCAGTTCCTCGGTGGCGGAGAGATCGCCGTAGGGGAAGGAGACGGTGAGGTCGGTGATCGCCGAAGGGATCCCGGCGTCCATCGGGGTGGTGCCGATGAACCAGTCGTCGACCGAGAAGAACGGGTGGTCGCCGCAGACGGCCACCAGGGTCCGCCCGGTCACGGCGCGGGCGAGGCGCACGGCGGCGGTGGTGACATCGGAGCCGTTCTTGGCGAACTTGACCATCTCGGCGGTGGGCACGGTGTCCAGGAAGCGTTCCGCGGCCTCGAGTTCGAGGATGGACGGGCGGGTGAAGTTGCTGCCCCGGTCGAGCTCCCGCCGGACGGCCTCGGTCACCCGCGGGTGGGCGTGGCCGAGGCTGACGGAGCGCAGGCCGGAGCCGTACTCGACGTAGCGGTTGCCGTCGACGTCCCAGACGTGGGCGCCGCGGCCGTGGCTGATGACCGGGGCCAGGTGCTCGGGGTACTGGTCGTCGCCCTTGGCGTAGGTGTGGGCGCCGCCGGGGATCAGGGCGTGCAGCCGCTCGTTGGCCGCCCGGGATTTCGGAAGAGTGAAGTCGACGGTCACGGCGCTCAGTTCTCCTCCGCGCGCAGGACCTCGGCGAGGCTCGGCGCCTCCCGGTCCCGCTTGGACACCGACTCGGCCGGCAGCGGCCAGGGGACGGCCAGCTCCGGGTCGTCGAAGGCGATGGTGACGTCCTCGCTCGGGTCGTGCGGGCGGTCGATCCGGTACGAGACGTCGGCGTCGGTGAGCGCCTGGAAGCCGTGCGCGCACCCGGCCGGGATGTAGACGCTGGCCTGGGTCTCGCCGGAGAGCTCGAAGGTGGCCACGTTGCGGTAGGTCGGCGAGTCGGGGCGCAGGTCCACGACCACGTCGAACACCTCCCCGTGCGAGCAGCGCACGATCTTCGCCTCCCCGGCGCCGGAGCGCAGGTGCAGGCCGCGCAGCACGCCCCGCACCGAACGGGAGACGCTGTGTTGGACGAAGGCGTCGGGGTCGATGCCCACCGAGCGGAGCACCTCGGCGTCGAAGGTGCGGCAGAAGAAGCCGCGTTCGTCGGCGTAGGGGGTCGGTTCGAAGAGGTAGGCGCCGGCGATCGCCGGGACTTCGGTCGCCTTCATGAGGTCTCCGTAAGGTGTCAGTCGGCGGTCGGGAAGACGGCCGTGGTCAGGGCGGTGAACTGGTGGTCGAGCCGGCGGGTGGCCGTCAGGTTCCGCTCGGCGAGGGTCTGCCGCAGCTCCGTCGCGTGCTTCTCCAGCTCCCGGAACTGCTCGATCAGCCGGTCGGCGTCGACCTCGCGGGCCGGGTGGCAGTACTCCCCCAGCCCCATCCGGGCCATCAGCGCGTCGCTCTTGGCCGCGTAGCTGAGGGCGAGCGTCGGGGTGCCGGTCCGCAGCGCGCAGACCAGGTTGTGGTACCTGGTGGCCACCACGGCGTCGGCGGCGGCGGTCTCGGCCATCAGCTCGGCCAGCGAGGCGGCCCCGGAGACGGTGACCAGCGGGGAGTCGACGGCCTCGACGATCGCGGCGACCACCCGGGCGTCGACCGCGTCGCCGGTGAGCAGCCGGACCGGCCGGCCGTCCTCGACCAGCGCGCGGACGAAGCGGGTGGTGCCGTCGAGGTACTGCCGGTGGATCTGCTCGGCCCGGGCACGGTCGTCGTCGCCGCCGTGGAAGTCCATGACGCCGACGCAGACCCGCCCGTCGGGGGAGCCGGTGGCGGGTGGTGCCGGGAGGGCGAAGGCGATGTCCGGATGCACGGCGTCGCGTGCGGTGTCCACGCCCATCGCCCGCATGGCGTCGCGGGACAGCTCGTCCCGGTACGAGCGGTGCGCGGCCAGCCGGGCGGACCAGCGCACCAGCGCCCGGGTGGCCGGGTTGCCGATCCGGGCGGCGCCGACGCCGACCAGCGCCACCGGGGTGCGCAGCAGCCGGCCGGAGGCGCAGAGCAGGAACAGCGCGTACGGGAAGCCCCAGGGGCGCAGCGGCAGGGTGGCCTCCAGGACCCCCATGCCCGGGACGATCACCACGTCGTGCCGGCGCACCCAGGCGACGGTGCGGGCGGCGTCGACGAGCTTGCCCAGGCCCTTGCCGAGGACGGCACCGGCCCGGGAGGCGGTGCGGTACTCGCCGCGGTACCAGTGCAGCCGGGTGGCGGGGATGCGGTAGCGGGCGGTGACCACCTCGGGGCCGCCGCAGAGCGCGTCCACCGCGGCGTCCGGGTGCTCGGCGCGGAGGTGGCCGAGTACGGCCTCCAGCGAGCCGTCGTTGCCGAGGTTGCCGGAGCCGAGCAGGCCGAACACCCCGACGCGCACCGGGGTTCGCGCGGTCATGCCCGCCTCCCCCCGCGTCCGGCCACCAGGTCGTCGACGGAGGCGGCGGAGCCGTCCGAGGACGGCACGGGGGTGCGGTCCTCGACCCGTTCGCCGGCGCCCGGCCGGGCCCGGCTGGTCATCCAGGCGGCCAGGTGGCCGTAGCAGGCCCGCCGGTCGGCGGTGGACAGCGGCGCCCGGCGGACGGCCGCGGCGAAGCCCCAGACGTACTCTGCGAGCAGCCGGGGCGTGGGGTGCAGCGGCCCGGCCCGGCGCGGGTCCAGGTTGACGCAGCGGGAGCGCTTGGAGGGGTTGGCCCGCTCGGCCCGGGTGGGGTGGTCGCGGCGGAAGTAGAGCAGTTCCGGCACCTGGTGGAAGGGGCCGTGCAGGGTGATCTCGGCGACGAAGGTGCGGTCGGCGTGGTGGTAGCTGTCGTGCGGCTTGACCCGGCGCAGCACGTCGGCCCGCATCACCCCGTAGAAGTCGTCGCCGCCGGGCTCGAACAGCAGGCTGCGGAAGCGCTCCGGGGCGCGCGGGGAGTCGGTGGCGAGGCCGTACGCGTAGGGGACCTTCACCCGGCCGTGCTCGTCGATGACCGCCTGGCCGGAGTGGGCGAGGATGACCTCGGGCCGGTCGTCCAGCGCCTCGACGCAGCGCAGCAGGAGGTCCCGGGCGTAGAGGTCGTCGTGCGAGGCCCACTTGAAGAGTTCGCCGCGGCACTGGGCGAAGACGTAGTTGTGGTTGGGCGCGGCGCCGATGTTCCGGGGCAGCCGGAGGTAGCGGATCCGGGAGTCCTGCGCGGCGTACTCGCGGCAGATGGATTCGGTGGCATCGGTCGAGGCGTTGTCGGAGATGACCAGTTCGAAGTCCTGGTAGGTCTGGCCGAGCAGGGCGTCGAGCGACTCGGCGAGGTACTCCTGGCCGTTGTAGACGGGCAGGCCGATGCTCAGTCGGGGAACGGCGGTCAAGGCGTCCTCACTTCGGGGGTGTCGTCCACCGTTTCGGGGACGGGGGTGCGGTGGTGCTCGCGCAGGGCGGCGCGCAGTTGGAGCCACCAGACGGCGGCGCCGCAGGCGGTGGCGGTGGCGACGCCCCAGGCGGAGCCGACGGTGCCGGCCGCGGCGGCGCCGCCGAGCCCGCCGCCCAGGTAGCAGGCGGAGGCGAAGAGTTGGCAGCGCAGGCTGCGCCGGGCGGCGGCGAGGGCGCGCAGCCCGGCGGCCGCGCCGCTGCCGAGGCCGGCGCCCGCGACGCCGAGGGTGGCGGGGAGGATGAGCGGCGAGGCGGAGTGCCAGACGTCGCCGAGGACGAACTGTCCGGCCCGGTCGGGCATCAGCAGCAGCGCCGAGCCCCACAGCAGGGCGGCGCCGGCCTGTCCGCCGCCGAGCAGCAGGCAGAACCGGCCGAGCCGGCGCGGTGTCTGCCGCAGGACCCGGGCGGCCTCCGCCACGGTGACCAGGGAGAGGCCCATCAGCAGGGCGAGGAACGGCCCCTGGAGGAGTTCGGCGCCCCGGACGGCACCGACCGCGCCGACGCCGACGATCGCACCGAGCCCGTACGCCCGCAGCTGGCCGGCGCCGCTGAGGCTGACGTTCTCGACCAGGTAGCGGCTGCCGAGGTCGCGCTGTTCGCGCAGCCAGCCGCGGGCCTGGGTGACCCGGGGCCGGACGCCGGACTGGAGGAAGCCGTACCCGGCGGCGGCCGCCGCGGCGGCGCCCCAGGCCAGCAGGAAGGCGGCCACGGTGCCCACCCGGGCCGCCACCACCATGGCCGGGATCAGCGCGAGGCCCTGCACCAGGTCGTTGGCGAAGGCCTTCCGCCCGGTGCCGGCGGCGAAGAAGGCGAACCGCCGGGAGTCCTGGAGCAGCAGCGCCGGCAGGGCGAGGCCGAGGCTCGCGAACGCGGGCCCCACGTCGCCGCCGAGGCCGAGCCCGACCAGCAGGCAGACGGCGCCGAGGGTGGCGCCGACGGCGAGCGCGGTGCCGGAGGACCGGGCCGCCGCGGCGCGCCAGGTCGCCTCCGGCACGCCGCTGAACCGCACCATCAGCGGGTCGGTGGCCAGCCCGCGGGAGACGTTGAGCACCACGCCGTAGGTCAGCCAGGCCAGGCTGAACACGCCGAACGCGTGCACCCCCAGCTCCCGGGCGACGTAGATGCCCACCGCGAAGTTGATCATGCTGGTGACCGCCTGGTCGGCCAGCCCCCAGGACACCCGGCCGAGCACGCCCCGCCCGGCGGGCCGGGCCGGCGCCCCGTCCCGGCCCGCCGGTGCCGCCGTCCTCACCTCCTCGGTGGTCATCGGCGTCACGCCTTGATCAGCCCGGCGCCCCGCAGGGCGTCGGCCGCGGCGGCGACGGTGTCGAACGGCAGCCCGGAGCGCTCGGCCACGTCCAGCAGGCCGTGCTCGCCGTCGGCGAGGCTGAGCACCCACAGCATGGCCAGCTGGGCCTGCTTGGCGTCGCTGCGCCCGCCGAGCGAGTCGTACAGCCCGCGCCGGCCCAACTGCGGTTCGCCGTAGGGGCTGAGGTTGAGGTAGCGCCGGTTGCGGTCGAGCACGGCGAAGGCCTCCCGGCAGACCGCGAGGGTGTCCGCCATCGCCTCGGGCCGCACGAAGTCCAGGTCGTCCGCCGAGGTGTGGTACTCGGGGTACCCGGCGTACGGGGTCCGGCTGAGCGAGCCCACGCCGAGGTCGAACCCGGGCGAGCAGTACTGCCGCTCGTCGTAGCCGTACGGCGTGAACTCGGTGACCCGGTGCGGGCGTTCGGAGGTGCGCAGGACGTGCCGCAGCACCCGGTCGATCTCCGCGTCGCCGCGCCGGCTCTGCTTGTACGTCAGCTGCCCCCGGTCCCCGGCGCAGGCCAGCACCAGGCCGTGCTTGACCCGGTCCACCCGCTCCCGGTTGCGGGCCAGCCAGGTGATCGCCCCGATGGTGCCCGGGGCGAAGACGAAGCGGTAGGTGTAGTACGGCGTCCGCTCCGCCAGTTCGCGGGCCAGGAAGGTCGCCACCGCGATGCCGGCCAGGTTGTCGTTGGCCAGCGCGGGGTGGCAGACGTGGCAGGAGACCAGCACCTCGTCGGCGACCTGCCCGGGGACGACGTGCTCGGCGTAGGTGAGGTGGCCGTCCGCGAGGGTGGAGTCGATCCGCACCTCGTAGTCGCCCTCGGGCAGCGCGTCCAAGGTCTCCTGGGCCAGGCAGAACCCCCACTCCGGGGTGTAGTAGCTGGTGCGGTAGGGCACCCAGGTGGGGTGGTCCGGCAGGGTGTGCAGGTGCGGGCGCAGCTCGCTCAGCGGCATGGTGGCCGCGACCGGCACGCTGTAGCCCAGCACGTGCAGGCTGGACGCGGCGAGGTCGACGACCCGGCGGCCCGCGGCGTCGGCGACGTAGGCGTCCCGGACGTTCCACTCCTGGGGCACCGTCCAGTCGAGCACCTGCGTCCCGGTCGGCACCTCGTGCACCGTCAGCGGGAGGTACTCGCCGACGACGTCCAGGGTGGCGCGCACCCCGTCGCCGGTGATGCTCCGGCGGAGCGGGTACAGCCGCTCCACCAGGGCGTGCATCCGCTCCCCGACCCCGGTCACCGGCGCCACCGCAGGGTGTCGTCGACGGCGCCGGCGCCGGTGGCCTCGCGGAGCACCGCCAGCCGGGTGAACCGCCGCTCGAAGTCCTCCCTGGTCAGCCCGAACTTCCGGTAGGCCTCGGCGAGTTCGACCGCGCCCTGCTTGACCGTCCACTCGCAGTCGAAGCCGGGCAGGGCGGCCCGGAACCGGGAGAAGTCCACCCGGTAGGAGCGCGGGTCGGCGCCGTTCTCGCCGGTGATCACCACCTGGGCGCCGACCACCGCCTCGGCGACCTGCTCGGCGATCTCGGCGACCGTGACGTTGTTGGCCTCGCTGCCGATGTTGAAGGCCCGGTCGTGCACCGCCTCGCGCGGCGCCTCCAGCGCGGCCGTGAAGGCCCGGGCGATGTCGGCGGCGTGCACCAACGGGCGCCAGGGGGTGCCGTCGGAGAGCACCAGCACCTCGCCGGAGAGCAGCGCGTGGCCGACCAGGTTGTTCAGCACGATGTCGGCGCGCAGCCGGGGCGAGTAGCCGAAGGCGGTGGCGTTGCGCATGTACACCGGGCTGAAGTCGCCGTCGGCCAGGGCGTGCAGGTCGTCCTCCACCCGCACCTTGGACTCCGCGTACGGGGTCACCGGGCGCAGCGGGGCGTCCTCGGTCACCAGCTCGTCGCCACCGGCCGCGCCGTAGACGGAGCAGGTCGAGGCGTACAGGAAGCGCTTCACCCCGGCCTCGCGGGCCAGCTCGGCCAGCCGCACCGAGGCGTGGTGGTTGATGTCGTAGGTGAGGTCCGGCGCCAGCGAGCCGAGCGGGTCGTTGGAGAGCGCGGCCAGGTGGATCACGGCGTCCACCCCGGCCACGTGCTCGGCGGTCACGTCGCGCAGGTCCACCCGCCGGCCCGGCGGGTCCGCGGGCTTCGGGCCGAGGACGCACTCCGCGAACAGGCCGGCGTCCAGGCCGACGACGTCGTGGCCGGCGGCGGCGAGCACCGGGGCCATCACGGTGCCCAGGTAGCCCTGGTGTCCGGTCAGCAGTACGCGCATGGTTCAACCCCCCAGGTTGAGAGTGACTTTGGTGGCGTCGAAGGCTTCCGCGTAGCGGGCGTGGCATTCGATGCCGCGGATCCGGGCGAGCCCGAGGAAGGCCTCCCGGTCGTACCAGGGGCGGTGCCGCTGCGAGGGGTAGTGCTCCTGCAGCAGCCGCACCTTGCGTTCGGCGGTCTCCGGGCTCAGCGGCTGGTAGGCCGTCGGGCGGCCGAGGTCGGCGTCCCACTTGACGATCTCGTAGCCGAGCACCAGGTGGTCGCGGAACGCGGTGGGGACCAGCCGGGCCAGGCCGCGGTGGTCCTGGTGGGCGTCGGCGGTGCGCGGGGCGAGGACCAGCTGCGGGTCGGTGCGCCCGCGCAGTTCCTCGACGGCGGCCTTGGCCTCCTCCCAGTGCGCGGGCAGCCGGCCGTCCGGCAGCTTGAGCACGGTCAGCCGCAGGTCGGCGCCGGGGCAGAAGGCGGCCAGCGCGGCCTGCTCCTCCTGCTCCCGGGCGCTGCCGCCGCCGGAGAGCACCAGCGCGTCCACCCGCAGCCCGGGACGCGCCTCGCACAGCGTCAGCAGCGTGCCGCCGGCGCCGATGGCGATGTCGTCGCAGTGCGCGCCGACGGCGGCGATCCGCTCCAGCGGCCCGGGGCCGAGCCGGATCACGAGGGCCTCACCGCGGCCCCGTCCCGCTCCCAGACGGCCCAGGGGCGGTCGCCGTGGGCGTAGGCGGCGTCCAGGGCGGCCCGCTCCTTCACGGTGTCGGTGGGCTTCCAGAAGCCGCGGTGCTGGTGGGCCACCAGGCGGCCGCGCTTGGCGAGTTCGGTGCAGCCGTCGGCGACCAGGTCGCCGTTCTCCGGGATGTGGTCGAAGATCTCCTGGCGGAGCACGAAGTACCCGCCGTTCTCCCACAGCGGCATGTCGCTGACCGCGGTGATGCCCCCGACCAGGCCGTCCTCGCCCAGGTCCACGCAGTGGAAGGAGGACTGCGGCGGCACCACCATCATCGACGCCCCGGCGTCCCGCTCGGCGAAGCGGTCGATCATCTCCGGCAGCGGCGCGTCGGTGAGCACGTCGGCGTAGTTGGCGAGGAACATCTCGTCGCCGTCCAGGTGGTGGCGCACCCGGCGCAGCCGCTCGCCGATCGGCGACTCGATGCCGGTCTGCGCGAAGGTGATCGTCCAGGAGGCGATGTCGGTCGACAGCAGTTCCGTGCGCCCGCCCCGCAGCACGAAGTCGTTGGACGTCGTCTCCTGGTAGTTGAGGAAGAAGTCCTTGATGTGGTGGGCGCCGTAGCCGAGGCAGAGGATGAACTCGGTGTGCCCGTAGTAGGCGTAGTAGCGCATCACGTGCCAGATCAGCGGCCGGGGGCCGACCATCGCCATCGGCTTGGGCACGTCGTCGGAGGCTCCGCTGCGCATCCGCAGCCCGTAACCGCCGCAGAACAGGACGACCTTCACCGCTCCCCCTCGACGATGCTGAGTTCCGGGATGGGGAAGACCAGGCGGCCGCCCCACTCGTGCACGAAGGACAACTGCTCGACCAGTTCGGCCCGCAGGTTCCACGGCAGGACCAGCACGTAGTCCGGCCGGTCGGCGGCGATCTGCTCGGGCGCCAGGATCGGGATGCGGGTGCCCGGGGTGAACCGGCCGTGCTTGTACGGGTTCCGGTCGACGGTGTACGGGAGCAGGTCGGGCCGGATGCCGCAGTGGTTGAGCAGGGTGTTGCCCTTGCCGGGGGCGCCGTAGCCGACGACGCTCTCGCCGCGCTCGGCCACCCCGATCAGGAAGGTCAGCAGGTCCCGGCGGACCTTGGCGACCCGGGCCGAGAACTCGGTGTAGCCGGCCAGCTCCTGGAGCCCGGCGGCCTTCTCCCGGGCCAGCACGTCGGCCACCCGCGGGGTCGGCTCGCCCGCCGCCTCGGCCGGCCGGGCCCACAGCCGGATCGAGCCGCCGTGGGTGGGCAGCAGCTCGACGTCGACCAGGGTGAGCCCGCCGCTGGCCAGCGCCCGGATCGCGGAGGCGACCGTGTAGTACTGGAAGTGCTCGTGGTAGATGGTGTCGTACTGGTTCTCCTCGATCAGGGTCAGCAGGTGCTGCACCTCGATCGAGACCCAGCCGTCGTCGGCGACCAGGGCGCGCAGCCCCCGGGTGAAGCCGACCACGTCGGGGATGTGGGCGTAGACGTTGTTGGCCACCACCAGGTCCGCCGGGCCGTGTTCGGCGCGGACGTCCGCGCCGGTGTCCGGGTCCAGGAACGCGGTGAGGGTGGGCACCCCGGCCTCGCGCGCGGCGGCGCCGACGTTCACCGACGGTTCGACGCCCAGGCAGCGGATCCCGCGCTCCACCACGTGCCGCAGCAGGTAGCCGTCGTTGCTGGCCACCTCGACCACGAAGGCGTCGGCGCCCAGCCCGAGCCGCTCCACCGCCCCGGCGACGAAGCCTCGGGCGTGCTCCACCCAGGAGGTCGAGAAGGAGGAGAAGTACGCGTACTCCTGGAAGGTCTCCTCGGGCGTGATCAGCGGCGGGATCTGCGCCAGCCAGCAGTCCGTGCAGACCCGCAGGTGCAGCGGGTACGCCGGCTCCGGCCGGTCCAACTGGTCGGCGGCGAGGAAGCTCTCGCACGGCGGGGTCGCCCCCAGGTCGACGACGCTCCCCATCGCCGTCGAGCCGCACAGTCGGCATCGTGTCATTGACTGCTCCCATTCCTGCCCGCGCGGGTGCCCCGCCGCGGGCCAGCGTGTCCGTTCCCCACCGGCGGCGCGCCGACCGCGCCGCCGGACCGGGCCGCGATCGCGGCCCGGTACCCCTCCACCAGGCGCTCCAGCCCGACGGCCGGGCTGAACCCCTGCTCGTACCGGCGCCGGGCGGCCCGGCCCAGCTCCCGGTTGGCCGCCGGGTCGGCCGTGATCCGGCGCAGGCAGGCCGCGAGCGAGGCCGCCTCGCCCGGCTGGTGCAGCAGCCCGGTCACCCCGTCCTCGACGAGTTCGACGAAGGCGCCGTGACCGGCGGCGACGGCCGGCACCCCGGCCGCCATCGCCTCCACCACGACCAGCCCGAAGGCCTCCAGCCAGGTCGAGGGCGCCACCACGGCGACCGCCCGGGCGACGGCCTCCCGGCACTGCGCCTGGTCGTACAGGCCGACGCAGCGCACGTCCGCCCGGCCGGCCGCCCAGGCCCGCACCTGCGCCTCCAGCGGCCCGGCGCCCGCGATGACCAGCGGCACCCCGGCCCCGCCCTCGGCGGCGAGCCGGTCCCAGGCCGCCATCAGCAGCCGCACGCCCTTGGCCTCCGCGAGCCGGCCCAGGTAGAGCAGGTGCTCCCCCGCGCCGGTGCGGACGGGGCCCGGCTCCGGCACGAAGTTGTGCTTCACCGCCAGCCGTTCGGCCGGCAGCCCGGACCGCACCAGGACCTCGCGCTGCGCCGCGGAGATGCAGAAGAACCGCTCCACCCCCGTCCACCAGCGCCGCCGGTTGACCACCAGGCCCACCGCGAGCGGCACCGTCGCCAGCCGGGAGCCCCGGTAGCAGCCGTGCCGCACGGCGGGCAGCGGCGAGCCGCCGACGCACTCGGTGCACGGCCGGCCGTCCCGCTGGAGGGTGCCCGGCGGGCAGACCTGGGTGTAGTTGTGCAGCGTCGCGACGGCGGGCACGCCCGCGTCGGCGCAGGCCGCCAGCACCGCGGGCGACAGCAGCGGGAAGACGTTGTGGACGTGCACCACGTCCGGCCGCTCGGCCCGCAGCCGGGCGGCCAACTCCGCGCGCACCGCCGGGTTCCAGGGCACCAGCAGCGGCACCGCGGCCTTGCCCGGCAGCGAGCGGCGGGCGATGTCGTCGCTGCGCCGCTCGAACAGCTCGACCCGGTGGCCGGCCTCCCGCAGCAGGCCCACCTCCTGGTCGACGACCTTGTTCTCCCCGCTCGGCTGCGCCGAGGCGTAGCGGTTGTGCACCACGAGGACGCGCATGTCAGGTGAGCTCCGTTCGCCGGGCCCGGGGCGCGGTGCGCCGCCGGGGAGCAGCAGGGGTCGGGAGGAGGGCGGGCGGCGCGAGGGCGGCGGGCCCGGCGGGCGCCGCCAGCAGCGAGGCGGCCACGGTCAGGTGCAGCAGGTACGGCGAGGCGTCGCCCAGCCCGGCCTCGGTGTACGAGGCGATCGCGCAGTAGCCGATCAGGAAGATCGCACCGGCCCGGGCGAGCGAGGGCGGCCGCAGCAGCGCGACGCCGCCCAGCACCACGAAGACCACGGCCACCACGGCGACCCCGGCCAGGCCCTGTTCGTTGTAGACGGCCAGCCAGCTGTTGTCGATCGGCAGCCCGCCGAAGGACTTGTCGCCCAGCCCCATGCCGAAGACCTGCTCGACGGTGGTCCGGGGCGCCGCCAGCAGGGCGTCCCAGACCTTGGCGCGGCCGGTGAGGTTGGAGATGTTCTCCTGGGTCTGGCCGCGCAGGAACCAGGCCTGGAGCAGGGAGTTCAGGCCGACCCCGACCACGGTGGCGAGCAGCACCGCCCAGCTGAACAGCCGGCGGGCGGCGGCGCTGGTCAGCAGCAGCGAGCCGATCGCCAGCAGCAGTCCGGCGATCAGTCCGATGGTGGCGGTGCGGGTGTGGGTCAGTGCGAGCAGGACGAGCGAGGGCACGATGATCGTCGCCGCGCTCGCCCCGGTGGTGCGGCGGTCCAGCAGGAGCAGCACGGTGAGCCCGATGATCACCGCCGCGTACTGCCCGATCTGCGGCGGGGTGAGCGGCCACAGCGCGCCGACCAGCCGCCCGCCGTAGACGTCGGGGAAGGCCGCGCCCGGTGAGGCGACCAGGCCGGCGGCCACCGAGACCAGCACCACGAAGTACATCCGGATGTGGAACCGGACGAAGCTCTGGCTGCCGTCCCACCAGCGGCTGAGCAGCCACAGGGTGGCGACGAAGAGCGTCAGCCGGAAGCAGCGGAACAGCGCGCCGTAACCGGAGTGCAGGTTGGCGCTGGAGATCACGCTCAGCACCAGCAGCAGGGTGAGCAGGAACAGGAGGGCGCTGGGCCGGATCCGCAGCCGCAGGTTGAGCAGCAGGGCCAGCGCGAAGGCGGAGACCAGGGCGCCCATGGTGGCCATCTGGATCAGCGAGCGGGGCAGCGGGATGATCGTCTGCGCCCCGGCGGAGCCGAGGGTGTTGAGGATCAGCAGGCCCCAGATCAGCTCGACGGTCCTCGGCGGGCCGGCCGGGCCCCCTTCGCGGGTGAGGTCCCGGGCGCGGGTCGCGGTCGCGGCCACCTCAACCACCGGCCCCGGGCTTGAGGGTGCTGCCCTGGTCCTGCTGGTACGGCGCGCCCTGCCACTGCTCGAAGTCGAGGGTGCGGCTCGGGTCGTGGGCGACGAAGCTCCACGGCCCGACGTAGGTGTTGTCGTGCCAGCGGTTCTGCTGCTTGCCGGTGACGGCGTCGGCCACCGGTTCGCCCTTGTACGGCGACCAGTCCGGGAAGGTGCCGTAGTTGGCCAGCACCGCCATCCGGCCGCAGGTCGAGGTGCAGCCGACCACGGACGGGTCCAGCGTGAAGCGGTTGTCGTGGACGTCGACGCGCTGGGTCTTCCAGCGGCAGTCGTCGTACAGCGGTGCGGCGGCGATGCCCGGCCGGGCGCAGCGGGCGGTGTCCTGGACCAGCAGGGTGCAGGCGCCGGAGGAGGTGTTGGCCGGGCTATTGCAGAACCGGTCGGCGTTCTCCCACAGGGTGATGCCGGACCAGTTGTCCTCCAGCGTGTTCCGGTCGATCTCGATCGTGTCGGTGCGGGCCTTGATCCGCGGTTCGCCGCCGGACTCGGACAGGTAGACGGTGGCGAACGGGAAGGTGTCGCCGCGGTCGGCGGAACGGCGGCCGTCCACCCAGTTGTTGCGCCGGATCGTGTTGTCGCGGATGACGGCGTTGTAGCTGGTCTCGTAGATCAGCGCGGCGCCGTCGTTGGACTCCAGCAGGTTGCCCTCGATCCGGAAGTCGTTGTTGTTCGTGTCGGCCCACAGGCCCGTCCCGCGGTTGTCGTGCACCCAGTTGCCGAGCACGTCGGCGCCGTTGACGGCCCAGAACTTGACGCCGCCGGTGCAGCCGCAGCCGGGCTGGCGCTTCTCCCACTGGTCGGTGTCGTTGCCGGTGATCTCGTTGTCCTCGACCAGCAGGTCGCCCAGCGGCGCGCCGGACTTGTAGGCGTTCATGCCGTACTGCCCGTTGCCGCGCAGGCAGCTGGCGCGGACCTTCTGGTGGGCGCCCGCCATCAGCCCGGCGCCGGAGTTGCGCTGGATCGTCGCGTGCTCGATCACCCAGCCGTCGGCCGAGTCGTGGTTGACCACGCCCTCGTTCTGCGGGGCGACGAAGCCCTGCACGGTCAGGTAGCGGAGGGTGACGTTCCCGGCGCCGCCGCCGAAGGCGTACTGGTTGGTCCCGTGGCCGTCGAGCACCGCGCCGGGCGCGCCGAGGTAGCTGTCGCCGTCCTTGGGGACGACCTGGGCGTAGCGGTCCGCTTCGAGGCTGTGCGTCCCCGGTCCGAGCCAGAACGTGGTGTTCGGCGGGCTGGCCTTGGTCTTCGCCGCCAGGTCGTTGACCACCTCGGGGTCGACCGTCACCGCGCCGGCGGGCGCGGTGGCCGGCCCGGCCTCGGTGTGGTCGCACACCCGGGCCACCGCCGTGGCCGGGGACGGCGGGGCGGTCGGCTCCGCCGGGGCGTCCGACGTGCTGGTGCAGCCCGCCGCCGCCAGCAGCGCGAGCACCAGCACCGACGCGGCCGACGCCGCCCGGCGCCACCTGGTGATCCCCACCGTCCCCATCCTCCCGCTAGCCCCGGAACCCGAGGACGCTGATGAACTCCCGCTCGCCGTCGGCGGTTCCGGTGCCGATCAGCGTGGTGGCGGGCTCCTTGCGGCCGAAGCCGGCCGAGTACCAGCCCAGCGGCGGCGTGCTCTCGCCGCGGTGCGCCCGCCAGGCCAGCTGCCCGGGCAGGTCGAGCACCGCGGAGCGGTCCTGGCCGTCCCTGGTCCAGGTCAGCACGGCCCGGTGGCCGGTCAGTTCGGCGCTGACCGCCGGGCCGAGGTGGAACGCCAGGCGTACGACCCGCGCCGGGCCGCGCACCTGGTCGACCACCCGCAGCTCCCGGGTGGCGGCCGTCAGCTCCACCCGGCGGCGGTGCACCGTCTCCTGGTAGCCGTCGTGCTCGGCGCACCAGCGGGCCACCGCCGGGTCGGAGGTGTCCGCGACCAGGACGCGGGTGCGGGCGTGCCTGGTCCACAGGAACGGGCCGCCGGGGACGGACTGGTCGGTGCCGGCCAGCTCCAGGGTGTTGTGGCCCAGCGTCGAGCGGAAGTAGCGCCGCCACTCGGGCTGCCCGTGGTAGCAGTACGTCCCCGGGTCGGCGAGCACGTCGACGCCCTCGTAGCGGACCTCCACGGACAGCGCGTCGGCGTGGCCGTGCGCGGCGATGGACAGGAAGCCGTGCGGGCCGCCGTCGCAGCGGCACCAGATCTCGCCCGTACGACTCTCCCCGGGGTCGCTCCACGCCGGGGCCCGCAGCACCGTCATGCCCGCGTCCGGGAGGTGCACCGGCCGCGCCGCCGGGCGGGCCACCGTGCCGTCCTGGGCGTACGGCCGCAGCAGCGCGGCCAGCAGCGGGGTGCGCACATCGGTGCCGGTCACCGCCGGCCACCAGGGGAGCCGGCCGAACACGGCCTCCCCGGTGGCCAGCAGCGAGGCCCAGCGGTCGCTGCCCGCGCCGTCCAGGACCAGGCCGTGCCCGTCGTCGGCGTCCCCCTGGCGGGGCGGGCGCAGGCGCTCGTCCACCACGGCCGCGAGGGCGTCGGTCATCCGCAGCAGCACCAGCCGGACGGTCCCGGGGACGGGCACGGCGGCCGCGTCCGCCTCGGCCACCGCGGCCAGGCCGAGCTCCAGGACCAGTCCGTGGTACTCGGTGGCCAGTTCGCGGTTGAGCCCGGAGGGGAAGGTGTTGGCGCGCAGCTGCCGCTCCAGCGAGCGCAGCGCGTCGGCGCGCCAGCGCTCCGAGGCGGGGAACCAGTCGAACGCGCAGGCCGCCGCGAACTGCCCGGCGTCCTCGGCGATCACGTGGTTGTTCGCCGAGGAGCCCCGGCTGGGGAAGGCGGCCAGCCAGTGCTGGTGGTGCCAGATCTGCTCCAGTGCCACCGGGTTGTCCTCGAACAGCCCGGCCGCGCCGGGCCAGCCGTCGAGCAGCCGGCGGACCCACACCCAGGACAGCAGCCGGATGCCCAGCTCGATGCCGCTGATCCAGTGCACGCCGCGCAGCGGCGGGTTGGCCTGCCACCAGGACCGCAGGTGCTCGGCCGCCCGCTCGGCGTACCGCTCGTTGCGGGTCAGCGCGTAGGCGGCGGCGAGCACCGTCAGGTGCTGGTGCCGGGACGGCTCCCAGATCTGCTTGATGTCGCCGACCGCGTCCTCCTCCCGGTAGGGCAGGTCGAAGGCGTAGCCGTCCGGGGCGCGTCGGCCGGTCTTCGGGTCGAGCCACCAGTCCGGGGCGGCCAGGTCGGCGCGCTCCACCCCGAAGTACTCGGCGTGCCCGTCCATCAGCCGGTCCGCCGCGGCGACCAGCCGCTTGGCGGCGTCCGCCGGGACGGCGGCGAGCGCCCCGGCGGGCAGGACGGCGGTGAACCGGGCGCCGGTGACGGCCGGGGCGCTCGGCGGCGCCGCGCGCCACCGCCGCCGGCGCAGCACGTCGCCGGCCCGGCCGCCGACCTCCTGCGGTCCCATCCGGGACAGCCGGCGCAGGTACCAGCCCGGACTCATGGTCACTTCGGCCCCGCCAGGGTCACCGGCGCGCCGCCGGACAGGGCGGCCTGGACGGCGAGGGTGGCCGCCGTGGTGGCGACCAGCGACTCCAGCGGTACCGGCATCGGCCCGCCGGTCCGCACCGCCTTGACGAACGAGGCCAGTTCGGCGGACTGGCCCTTGTCCCGGGCCTTCGGCAGCCGGGAGCTGACCCAGCGCTTGCGTCCGGCCGTGCCGCTGAAGTGCACCGAGGCGCGGACGAAGTCGTCGAGCTTGAGCACCTTGCCGTCCGCGACCAGGTCCAGCGTCTCCTTGGGGAAGCCGGGCGCGCCGGTGGTGACGTAGCTGAGGGTGGCGGTGGAGCCGTCCGGGTAGCCCAGCACGATCTGCAGGTCCTCGTTGCCGGCCGGGGCGACGGCGTACACCGAGACCGGGTCGGCGCCCAGCAGCCAGCTCGCCGTGTCGATGAAGTGCCCGCCCTCGCCCGCGAACCGCGAGCCCTCGGTGCCCTGCTGGAGGTACCAGCTGCCGTGCTGGAGCCGCCCGGCGTTGACCAGGTAGCGCAGGCTCGCCGGGCCGCTGCGGGCTCCGAAGTGGCTCCTGGCCTCGCGCAGCAGCGGCGCGAAGCGGCGGTTGAAGCCCACCTGGAGGCGGTCGTTGCCGGACTCCTCCACCGCGGCGAGCACGCGCGCCAGGTCGTCCTCGGTGAGGGCCAGCGGCTTCTCCACGAACACCGGCTTGCCGGCCAGCAGCGCCCGCTCGGTCAGTGCGGCGTGCGAGCTGTGCCGGGTGACCACGAAGACCGCGTCGATCGAGTCGTCGCCGAGCACGGCGTCCAGGTCGGTGGTCGCCCGGTCGAAGCCGAACTTGCGCTGGGCGTTGGCCGCGGACAGCGCCGTGGTGGTGACGACGGTGGACAGCGCGACGCCCTCGCGCTGGGCCAGGTGCGGCAGCAGCATCGACGTCGCGTAGTTCCCCGCGCCGACGAACGCCAGCCGCACCGGCGTCCCGGCCGGCCGGGCGGGGGCGGCGGCCCGGCCCGGGCGCCGCACCTCGGGGACGGCCAGCGTCGGGGCCTGCGCCGCCGGCCCGGCCTCGGCGCCCGGGTACTGGAACAGCACCGCCACGGCCTTCAACTCGCCGTCCTTCAAACGCCGGTAGGTCTCCACCGCGTCGTCGAAGTCGGCGATGTGGGAGATCAGCGGCGCCACGTCCACCCGGCCGCGGGCGGCGAGGTCGAGGAAGCAGGCCAGGTTGCGGCGCTCGGTCCAGCGCACGTAGCCGATCGGGTAGTCCCGGCCCGCGAGCTCGTACTCCGGGTCGTAGCGCCCGGGGCCGTAGGAGCGGGAGAACCGGACGTCCAGCTCCTTCTCGTAGTACGCGTTCCAGGGCAGGTCGAGGCGGCACTTGCCGATGTCCACCACCCGGCCGCGGTCCCGGCTCAACTGCGCGGCCAGCTCGACGGGTTGGTTGCTGCCGCCGCCGGCCGCCAGGTACACCTGGTCCACGCCGTGGCCGTCGGTCAGCTCGGCGACGGCGGTCTCCACCACCGCGGAGCCCGGATCGCCGCAGGCCACCGCGCCCAGCCGCTCGGCGAGTTCGCAGCGCACCGGGTCGGGGTCCGCCCCGACCACCCGGACGCCCGCGGCGGTGAGCAGCTGCACCACCAGCTGGCCGATCAGCCCCAGGCCGATCACCAGCGCCACCTCGCCGAGCTGCGGCTCGCCCTGGCGCACGCCCTGGAGGGCGATGGACCCGACGGTGCCGAAGGCCGCGTGCTGCGGCGCGAGGCCGTCCGGGACCGGGGTGTAGAGGTTCTTCGGCACCCAGTTCAGCTCGGCGTGCAGCGCGTGCTCGTTGCCCGCGCAGGCCACCAGGTCGCCGACCTTGACGTCGTCGACCCCGGCGCCGACCTGCTCCACCACCCCGCACAGCGAGTAGCCCAGCGGCGTGTAGGAGTCCAGCTTGCCCATCACCTTGCGGTAGGTGGCGGGCAGGCCGTTGGTGGCGACGCTCTGCATGACCTTGGCCACCTGGTCGGGGCGCGAGCGGGCCTTGCCCACCATCGACATCCCGGCCTCGGACACCTTCATCAACTCGGTCCCGGTGGAGATCAGCGAGAAGGCGCTGCGCACCAGCACCCCGCCCGGCTTGCACCCCGGCACCGGCACGTCGAGCACCGACAGTTCGCCGCTCTTGTAGTTCTGCACAACCTGTTTCACCGGAAGTCCCCTTGCTTCTCTCGCAGTTCAGTGGGCGGCGGAGCCTGAGGTCGCGCCGCGGTACCAGTACTCCAGGGTCAGCACGTGCCACAGGTGCTTGGAGAAGTCCTGCTGCCCGGCGGCGTCCTCGGCGGCCAGCCGGGCCAGTGCGTCGCGGCGCAGGAAGCCGGAGCGCACCAGCTCGCCGTCGTTGATCACCTCGCGCACCAGCGGGGCGAGGTCCCGGCTCATCCAGGCCCGCAGCGGCGCGCTGAACAGGCCCTTGGGCCGGTAGACGATCTCCCGGGGCAGCACGGAGGTGGCCGCCTCCTTGAGCACGGCCTTGCCCTGGCGTCCGACGATCTTGCGGTCGCCGGGCACCGTGAACGCGGCCCTGACCACCTCGACGTCCACGTACGGCACCCGCACCTCGGTCGACGCGGCCATGCTGGAGCGGTCGGTGTAGGCGAGGTTGAGGCCCGGCAGGAACATCCGGGCGTCGCCCAGGCACATCCGGTTGACGAAGTCGTCGAGCTCGTTGTCCCGGTAGACGTCCGCGTGCTCGTCCAGCACGTCCTGGACCGTCCCGGCGAGGTCCGGGTCGACCAGGGCGAGCAGCTCCTCCCGGTCGTACATGGTGTAGCTGCGCCGGAACGCCGTCTCCTCCGGCAGGTCGGCGAAGGAGAGGAAGCGCTTGGCGAACCGCACCGAGCGCAGCCCCCGGTTGGCGGTGGCCACCGGCAGCCGGTCCACCGCGGCGGACAGGCCGCGCCGCAGCGGCCGCGGCACGCGCTGGTAGCGCAGCGCCAGCTGGTTGGCCAGGTGCTTGCGGTAGCCGGCGAACAGCTCGTCGGCGCCCATCCCGGAGAGCAGCACCTTGACCCCGGCCTCCCGGGCGGCCGAGCAGATCAGGAAGGTGTTGATGGCGGCCGGGTCGCCGATCGGCTCGTCCAGGTGGTACGTCATCCGCGGCAGCAGGTCCAGCACGTCCGGGGCGATCTCGATCTCGTGCAGGTCGACGCCGAACTGCGCCGCCACCTGCCGGGCGTAGCGCAGGTCGTCCGGCATCGCCTCGAACCTGGCGTCCTCGGCGCGGAAGCCGATCGTGTAGGCGGAGATCCCCGGGCGGTCGCGGGCCGCCAGTGCGGTCAGGTAGCTGGAGTCCAGTCCGCCGGAGAGGAAGGTCGCCACCGGGACGTCGGAGAGCAGGTGGCGCCGCGTCGACTCCTCGACGATCGCGGCGAGGTCCGGCAGTTCGCCGGCCCGGGCCCGTTCCCGGCCCTCGGCGGCGACCTCCCGCAGGTGCCAGTACCGGCCGCGCTCCACCCGGCCGTCGGGCCGGCAGCGCAGCCAGCTGCCCGGCGGCAGCTTCTCCGCCTCGCGGTACGCGCACCGGGAGTCCGGCACCCAGTAGTAGAGCAGCGAGGCCACCATCGCCGCGTGGTCCACCTCCAGCGAGCCGCCGGTGGCGGCGGCCAGCGCCTTGAGCTCGGAGGCGAACACCAGGCCCTCGCCGCGCCGGAGCAGGAACAGCGGCTTGATGCCGAGCTGGTCGCGGGCGAGCACCAGCTCGCCGGTCCGCTCGTCGAAGACCCCGAAGGCGAACATGCCGCGCAGCCGGGGCAGGCAGTCGGTGCCCCAGCGCCGCCAGGCCTCCAGCAGCACCTCGGTGTCGGAGGTGCCGCGGAAGCGCACCCCGGTGGCGGCCAGTTCGGCGCGCAGCTCGGGGGCGTTGTACAGCTCGCCGTTGTAGGTCAGCACCAGGCCGTCCTTGGCCATCGGCTGGGCGCCCGTCCCGGAGAGGTCGACGATGGCCAGCCGGCGGTGCCCCAGGTGCACCTCGCCGTCGCCGAGGGAGTGGCTGTACCGGCCGGCGCCGTCCGGGCCGCGGTGGGCGAGGGTGTCGGTGAGCAGGTCGGTCACGACCTTCCCGTCCGGCCACCGGTACGTTCCTGCGATGCCGCACATGTCCTACCTCGCCTCCTGGTCGATGTCCGGGACCCGTGCGGTCCAGGCCGGTAGTCGTTCGGTCCGCCGTCGGCCCAGCCGGATCAGCCGGGCGGGCCGTTCGTCGCGGTCGGGCGGCGCGGCGGGCGGCCCGTCCCAGCGGGTGCCGTCGGTGCGGTCGCGCGGGTCGGGGTCGATCAGCACCACGCCGAGCACCGGGACGTGCTGCTCGGCGAGCTGACGGGCCACGGTGTGCAGCCAGGCGGCGCTGCCGGCCCCGGCCCGGACGACCAGCACCGTCCGGGTGCCGAGGTACCGCAGGTCGGTCCAGGCCGTGCCGGGCGCCACCGAGCCGACGCCGACCCGGCGCTCCTGCGGCTGCGGAACGGCCCCGGCCTGTTCGCCGCGGACCACGGTCGGCTCCCCCGGCTTCGCGGTGCGCCGGGCGAGCTGCGGTCCGGGCAGCCCGTCGACGACGACCACGGGGCCGTCCTGCTCGGTCAGCGCCCCGGCGAGGTCCAGGGCGAGCGCGCCGGTGCTGTGCGCGCAGCCCAGTTCGAGCAGCGACACCGGCTCGGCGCAGCCGCGCACGGTGCGGGCCAGGGTGGCGGTGACCCGCTCCCGGGCGGCCCTGGTCCGGCGCAGCTGCCAGCGGCCGCGCGAGCGGCGCGGCACCCGCGCCAGCTCCGCGATCACGGAGGCGCCGAGGTGGGCCGCGATCTCCCGGCGCAGCACCGGGCGGTCCGCCACCACCGCGCCGACGGCGGCCACGGCGATCCCGAGGAACAGCCCGAGGACGGCTCCGATCCCGGCATCGGTGGCGGCCGTCTTCGGCAGCGACTGCCGCACCGCGTGCGGGGCGTCCACGATCTGGGTGCCGGCCACCAGCCGGGGCGCGCCGACCTTGGCCTCGGCGGCGCGCTGGCCGAAGTCGGTGATCCGGGCGGTGAGTTCGGCCCGGCTGGCGTAGAGCGACTCCAGGTTGGCCGGCCCCTTGGCGCCGTTCGGCTGCGTGCCGGTGCCGATCTGCTGGTTGACCTGGTCGAGTTCCTGGCGCATCCGGTCGCGCTGGTCGAGCAGGGCCTTGGACTCGGCGTCCGCGGCCTCCTGGATCCGCTGCACGTGGTCGGCGACGAAGGCCTCGGCCAGCGCCTTGGCGCGGGCCTGGGCCTCGGCGTCGCTCTTCCCGGTCACGGTGATCTCCAGCAGGTTGTTGGTCAGGCCCGCCCCCGCGTACTCCTTCATGAAGTCCTCGGGCTTCTCGGCGGATCCGAGGGCTTTCAGCGCCGCGCCGGCGATCCCGGTGGTCTGGAGCAGGGCGGCGTCGGTGCGGATCAGCGTTCCGGGGTCGTTCGGCTGGTCCGCCGCGTGGGCGACCAGCACCTTGGCCGTCGCGCTGGGCGGCGGCGGCCGCAGGACGGCCAGTGCCGCGCCGGCCAGCAGGCCGAGCAGCGCCAGGGCGCACCAGAGGCGGCGGCGCCTGCGCACCGCGACCACCAGCGACTGGAGGTCCAGCAGTGGAGCGGCGGTCGACGACTCCCCCGTCGTACTCGTCGTCACCCCGATCATCCCCCCGTTTCGTCATCGGCTTCGGACCGCGCCGCGGCGGCGCCCGCGAGCACCGGCTCGGCGCCGCCCGTACGGCGGCCGGCCGGGCGCTCGGGGCCGCCCTGGACCAGGTCGGCCACCACGATGCCGACCAGCTCGTGCTCGGCGTCCGCGCACGCCCCGGCCAGGCCGGCCAGCTCCCCCGCCGTCCAGCTGCCCGCGCTGAGCACGACCAGGGCGCCGGCCTCCTCCTCGCGGTCCGGCACCAGCGGCCGGGTGACCGGCACCCCCACGACCCGCAGCCGCGGCTCGCCGCCCGCCTCGGCGGCCAGCCGGTCGGCGGCCCGGCGGGCCGGCTCGTCGCCCTCCGGGACGACGACCAACAGCCCGCGCGAGGGCGGCAGTTGCTCCCGGATCCGGGTGCAGACCCGCCGGTAGCGCAGCTGCCGGCCGGCCTCGTCGCCGGAGGCGTGCGGGGTCGGCAGGTCCCACCGGACGTCGGTGCCCAGCACCCGGCGGAGCAGAGCACGCGGGCCGCGCGCCGCCGACCGCCGCGCGGCCCGCCCGCCGGGGACGTCGACGGTGCCGAGCAGTTCGGTGCCCAGCGCGGCGGCGATCTCCGGTTCGGTGCGCAGCCGACGGCTCATCCGGGCGGCCGTGAGGTGCCCGACCACCCCGAGCAGGAGGAACACCAGCGCGCCGGCGGCGACGAGTTGGACCCGGGTCGGCGGTGCCTGGCCGGTCGGCCGGGCCGCCGTGCCCATGACGACCATGTTGGCCTTGCTGGCGGCCAGGTCGACCTGGTCCAGCTTCTTGACGGCGTCCTGCAGCGCGGTGCGCAGCTTCTCCAGCTCGGTACGGACCTGCACGCTCTCCACGGTCTGCCCCGGCCCGACCGAGTTGGCCAGGTCGGTGATGCGCTGGCCGGTCTGGACGACCAGCTGGCGCAGCTGCTCGGGCTGGGCCGCCTCGGGGTCGGTGCCGTCGCCCGCCATCCGCGCGGCGAAGCCGACGAACTGCTTGGCCATCTGGTCGGCGAGCTGCTGGGCGCGTTCCGGGGTCTCCGCGGTGCCCGAGATCTTGATGATGTTCCCGTCCGCGGCGGTGGCGCTCACCCGGCTCTGCAGCTTGGCGCCGTTGACCCCGCTCCACTTGAGCGCGGCGGCCGCCCGGTCGACCACCACCGAACTGGTCGCGATCTCCGCCTGGGTCATCAGCTCGCGCTCCTGCCAGACCCCCGGCAGCAGCACGGACGACGAGGTGGTGTAGCTCGGCGGGAACAGCAGTGAGCTGCCGTAGCCGACCAGCGCCCCCAGGACGGTGAGGACGGCGAGCAGCCGCCACCGCCGACGGAGGATCCGGCTGATCGTGACCAGGCGGATCGTGTCCTCGCTCAACGGCGCTGCCTTCTCCCCGCCCTACCCCGGCCGCCCGCCGCCGGGGCGCCGTCACCGCAGGCGGCGGCGTAGGCGGCGAGCAGGGCCCGCTGGGAGTTCCGCCAGGCGAGCGGCCCGTTGATCCGCTCCTGGCCGACCTTGCCCATCAGGGCCCGCCGCTCCGGGTCGTCCATCAGCTGCGCGACCAGCCGGGCGAACTCGGACTCGTCGTTGGCGGGCGCGTAGAGGGCGGCGTCACCGGCGGAGACCCGGGCCTCCCGGAGGTCGAAGGAGACCATCGGCCGGCCCATCACCATGTACTCCAGGACCTTGTTCATGGTCGACACGTCGTTGAGCGGGTTGCGCGGGTCCGGGGAGAGGCAGACGTCCGCGGTGGACAGGTAGCGCGCCAGGTCGGCGTCGGACACCCGGCCGGTGAACTGCACCCGGTCGGCGAGTCCGAGCCGCCGGGACAGTTCGACCATCGCGTCGAAGGTGTCGCCGCCGCCCACGAACACCGCGTGCCAGTCGGTCCGGCCCTGCTCGTCGCGCAGCTTCGCCAGCGCCCGCAGGGCGTAGTCGACACCGTCCTGCGGCCCCATCACGCCCAGGTAGCACAGCAGATGGGGCTGTCCGCGCTTGAGCTCCGGCTCGGGCGGCACCGGGCGGAAGCGGGCGGTGTCGGGCGCGCTGCGCACCACGAAGACGGACTCCGGCCGCTTGCCGCCGCGGCGCAGCGCGACGTCCCGGTAGCTCTCGTTGGTGGCGAGCACGACGTCCGCGGCCCGGTAGGTCATCCGCTCCAGCGCGCACACGCCCCGGTAGAGCAGGTCCTCGCCGCGGTCGAAGCGGGAGAGGTACAGCTCCGGCACCAGGTCGTGCTGGTCGAAGACGAACCGCGCGCCGCGCCGTTTCAGCCACAGCGCGGGCAGGAACAGCAGGTCGGGCGGGTTGCAGGCGTGCACGACGTCGACCGGGCCGACCTTGCGGGCCAGCCGGGCGGTGTGCCAGAGCGCGCTCCCGTACTCCCGCAGGTAGCCGGCCGGACCGCCGGTGGCCGCCCGGAGCGGGTAGCGGTGGATCCGCACCCCGTCGATCACGGCCTCCGGCTCGGTGTCCCGCTTGCTGCCCTGCGGGCAGATGACGTCCACCCGCCAGCCCGCGTCGCGCAGGGTGGTGCACTCCTGCCACACCCGCCGGTCGAACGGCACCGACAGGTTCTCCACCAGGATCAGCGCGCGGCGTCCCCGCCCGTCGCCGACCGCTTCATCGAACATCGCGTCACCAGGCAAGGCCCACGTACCCCGGTTCGGTCCGGCGCCGCTCGGCGTCCGGAAGGCGGACGAGGTCGACGATCACCGCTCCGTCGCCCTGCGGCAGGGCCGACAGCACGGCCTCGTCCCTGGTGCCGACCACGCACACCTCGGCGTGCTCCAGCACCTCGGCGACGGAGGGCACCAGCAGCTGCGCGAGGTGCGGCAGCCGGGTCTCGATGTACTCCCGGTTCGCCCCGAGCAGCCGGGAGAGGTGCACGTTGGGGTCGTAGATCCGCAGGTCGTAGCCCTTGCCGAAGAGCCGCTCGGCGAGTTCGACCAGCGGGCTCTCCCGGAGGTCGTCGGTGCCGGGCTTGAAGGACAGGCCGAACAGGCCCACCCGGCGCTTGCCGGTGCGCTCGACCAGCTCCACCGCGCGCTGGAGGTGGTCGGCGTTGGAGGCCAGCACGTGCGAGAGGATCGGCACCGAGACGTCGGCCCGGTGCGCGGCGTGCACCAGGCTGCGCAGGTCCTTGGGCAGGCAGGAGCCGCCGAAGGCGAAGCCGGGCCGCAGGTAGGCGGGGCTGATGTTGAGCTTGCGGTCGGCCAGGAAGACGTCGACCACCTGGTGCGAGTCCACCCCGAGCGCCTGGCAGACCGCGCCCAGCTCGTTGGCGAAGCCGATCTTGAGGCCGTGGAAGGCGTTGTCCGCGTACTTGATCGCCTCGGCCACCGGGACGGGCACCCGGAACACCTCGCCCGGCAGGCCCTCGTAGAGCGCCGCGACCACGTCGCCGCTGGCCGCGTCGAGCTCGCCGATCACCGTCTTCGGCGGGTCGAAGAAGTCCCGCACGCTGGTGCCCTCGCGCAGGAACTCCGGGTTGACCGCGACCCCGACGTCCACCCCGGCGGTGCCGCCGAGGTGCTTCTCCAGGATCGGCACCAGCAGGTCGAGGCAGGTGCCCGGGAGCATGGTGCTGCGGAACACGACGGTGTGCCGCCCGCCCTTCTCGGCCGCCGCCGCACCGATCTGCTCGGTGACCCGCTCCAGGTAGGTGGTGCACAGGCTGCCGTTGGCCGCCGAGGGCGTGCCCACGCAGACCAGCGACACGTCGCTGCCCAGGACCGCCTCGCGGACGTCCGCGGTGGCGCGCAGCGCCCCGGACCGCACCATCTCGGCGGTCAGCTCGCCGATCCGCTCCTCGACCACCGGGGCCCTGCCCTCGTTGACCAGGTCGACCTTCACCTGGTTGACGTCCACGCCGATGACCTCGTGACCGAGGCTGGCCAGGCACGCGGCCGACACGCAGCCCACGTAGCCGAGCCCCAGGACGCTGACCCTCATGACCCGTTCCTCCCCTCGGGCCGGCCCTCACGGCCGACCGTCCGCGGGGGGGGGCGCCGCGCCCCCCCCCCGCGTGGGGGAGGGGTGGGGGATCGGGGGTCAGCCCTGCTGGTCCTCGGGGAGGCTGATCACCCAGCGGGTGTCCTGCCGGGGGCGCAGGTAGAACAGCCAGTAGAGGGTGGCGGCGGCGGTGATGCCGCCGGTCCACAGCAGGGGTTCGGCGTCCAGCTGGGTCATCACGTACACCAGGACGACGATCAGCAGCGCCGGGACGGCGGGCCACAGCGGCATCCGCCAGGCGGCGGCGTGCTTGTGGTGGCCGCGGCGGGAGAGCAGCGAGGCGATGGCGACCAGCAGGTACATCGCGGTGACGGCGACGCCGGTGATGTTGCTGAGGAGTTCGCCCTTGACGAAGCAGAGCGCGGCGCCGGGCAGGCCGACCGCGAGGGTGGCGATCCAGGGGGAGCCGAAGCGGCCGAGGGTGCCGAAGGCCTTGTTGACGGGCTCGGGCCAGGCCTTGTCGCGGGCGGAGGCGAACAGCACCCGGGAGTTCTGGATGACCATGACGATGCCGGCGTTGATGATCGCCAGCGCGATGCAGAGGCTGATGAAGGTGCCGACGGCGGAGTTGCTCCAGGCGGTGACCATGCCGGAGATGTCGCCGGAGGTCAGGGTCTGCAGGTCGGGGGCGCCCAGGGTGATGGCGGCGACCGGGATCAGGATGATGGCGCTGGAGAGGCCGAGGGTCCACAGCACGGTGCGGGAGACGGTGCGGCGGGGGTTCTCCAGCTCCTCGGAGAGGTAGACGGCGGTGGAGAAGCCCTGGGTGGCGAACAGCGCGATGCCGAGCGCGCCGATGATGGCGCCGATGCCGACGGGGCTGGCGGCGCCGCCGTCGGTGGAGACCAGGCCGTGCAGCAGGCTGGGGTGGGCCGCGTTGGCGTGGGAGAAGCCGAGCACCGAGACCACGCCGGCCGCGATGACCTCCAGGACCAGGAAGATGCCGGTGATCCAGGCGTTGGCGCGCAGGTCGAGCAGGCCGGCCAGGGTGGCGGCGAGCATCACGGCGGCGCCGGCGATCGGCTTGTCGACGTGCAGGACGGGCGCCAGGTAGTCGGCGGTGCCGAGGGCGATGACCGAGGGGACGATCATCACCACGATGAGCGACTGGATGAAGACCAGCCAGCCCGCGAGCCGTCCGGCCAGGGTGCCGACCATCGCGTACTCGCCGCCGGCGCTGGGGATCAGGGTGCCGAGTTCGGAGTAGCAGAACGCGACCGCGACGCAGAGGACGGAGCCGATGGCGATCGCCAGCGCGGTGGCGCTGCCGATGCTGGAGAACAGTTCCGGCACGATCACGAAGAGCGTCGACGCGGGGGTGACGCAGGACAGCGTGAGCAGGGTGCCGCCCACGACGCCGATCGAGCGCTTGAGCTGCTGGGGTGCGGCCGCGCCGTCCGCCGTGGCGGCTACGTTCTGTGGCGGGCGAAGCGTGTCGGTCATGTGGATTCCGATCGGCTCTGTTCGGTCCTGGGACGGGAGCGGTATCGCCTCCGCTGGCTCGTTGCTCGGGTCTGGTCCGGTCGCTCCCGGGCCGCCATGGAACCTTGGGCGTATTGATTGCGTCAACGCCGGAACTGCTTCGGAATCCGTTGCGGTGAACGGCATAAGCATGCGATCCGATGATCACTTAGGGTCATGGCGCTGTTTGTCCGACTTGTTACTTTGGCAACATCAGGCATGAATCAAAGGTGAACGGTGTGTTGCGGGCCACCATTCAAAGGCCGCGACTCGGTCGTACGGCGACACGCCAGGTGTGACCCCGCCGTTCGGCAACTGCCCAGGTGGGTACGGGAACCGCAGCCCCGGCCCGGAAAGATCTAGGTAACGTTTCAGCACCTGGGACGCGGAAGGGGTCGGACTCCGCGGAGTCCGACCCCTTCACTCACTGTCCGTAGCGGGCGGCCCGTGGCCGCGCCCGGTCACTGCACCGGCAGCCAGCCCGTCTGGACCATCTGCCCGTTGGTCGCACGGCGTGACACGAACACCCCGCGGCCCGGCGGCAGCGCCTGCGGCTTGACCGTCCCCAGCAGCGCGCCCTCGTCCCGGTTGCCGGACAGGATGACGCCCTGCCCGCCCAGCTCGCGCATCCGCTGCATCACCGGCTCGTACAGCGAGCGCCCGGCGCCGCCCGCGCTGCGGGCCACGATCACCCGCAGGCCGATGTCCCGGGCGAACGGCAGGAACTCGGCCAGCGGTGCCAGCGGGTTGCCCGAGCCGGTGGCGACCAGCTCGTAGTCGTCGACGATCACGAACATGTCCTTGCCGGTGTACCAGCTGCGGTTGCGCAGCTGTTCGGCGGTCACGTCCGGGCCGGGCAGGCGGCGGGCGCAGGCCCCGCGCAGCATGTCCACGATGGCGGTCATGGCCGGCTGCGCGGCCGCGTACTCCACCAGGAACTCCGGCGGGACGGTGCCCAGCAGGGCGCGCCGGTAGTCGCCGACCACGATGCCCGCCTGGTCCGGGGTGTAGCGCTCGGTGATCTGCTTGATCAGCATCCGCAGCAGCGCGGACTTCCCGGACTCGGTGTCGCCGAACACGATGAACAGCGGGTCGGTCTCGAAGTTGACGAACACCGGCGCCAGCTCGGCCTCGTCCACGCCGAAGCAGACGCCGCGCTCCGGGTGCTCGAAGCCCTTCGGCAGCGAGGTCCCGTCCAGGACGGCCGGCAGCATCCGCACCTGCGGGGCGCGCGGGCCGGTCCAGGCCCCGTCGACCGCGGCGACCAGCCCGGCCACGCCGTCCTGGAGGTCGTCCACCGAGGGGGAGCCGTCCAGTCGCGGCAGGCCGCTCAGGAAGTGCAGCCGCTCCGCGGTGATCCCGCGCCCGGCCAGCGGCGGGACGTTCTGCGCCACCCGGCGGTCGACCTCGGACTCCATCGCGTCGCCGAGCCTGAGCTCGATGCGGTTCTGCAGCAGGTCCTTGAGCGCGGGGCGGACCTCCGCGTACCGGGCGGCGCTGATCACCAGGTGGACGCCGTAGCCGAGGCCGCGCTGGGCGATGTCGCCGATCACCGGTTCCAGCCCCTCGAACTCCTGCTTGAAGGTGTTCCAGCCGTCGATCACCAGGAAGACGTCGCCGAAGGCCTCGTCGGGCAGCTGCCCGGCGGCCCGGCGGGCCCGGTAGGTCGCGATGGTGTCGATCCCGGTCGCCCGGAACAGCTCCTCGCGCCGGTTCAGCACCGCGTGCACCTCGGAGACCATCCGGCGGACCTTGTCCACGTCCAGCCGGCCCGCCACCCCGCCGACGTGCGGCAGCCCGAGCAGCGACTGGAAGCTGCCCGCGCCGAAGTCCAGCAGGTAGAACTGCACCTCGCGCGGGGTGTGGGTGAGGCCGAAGGCCGCCGTCATGCCGCGCAGCACGGTCGACTTGCCCGAGCGCGGGCCGCCGACCACCAGGCCGTGGCCGGCCGCCCCGGAGAAGTCGACCTCCAGGATGTCGGTCTTCTGCTCGCGCGGCTTGTCCACGATGCCGATCGGCGCGCGCAGCCGCCCGCCCGGGTAGCCGGGCGCGGTGAGTCCGCGGTCGGGGACGACCTGCAGCGGCGGCAGCAGGTGGTCCAGGCTCGGCGCCTCGTCCAGCGGCGGCAGCCACACCTGGTGGGCGGCCGGGCCCTGGCCGGACATCCGCTGGACGAAGACGTCCAGCACGGTGTCCACCAGTGCGTCGTCCTGCTCCTGGACCTGCGGCGCCTCCTCCTCCACGGGGGCCGGCGGCAGGTCCACGAAGGCCGAGGTGAACTCCACCGGCCGGGTGTTCACCCGCCGGCCGCCGGTCGACCGCTGCTGCCCCGGCGCCCGGTAGGGCCCCGAGACGTACGCGGCCTTGAACCGGTCCATCACGTCCTCGCCGAACTTGAGGTAGCCGACGCCCGGCACCGGCGGCAGGTGGTACGCGTCCGGTACGCCGATCGCCGCCCGCGACTCGGCCGCCGAGAAGGTGCGCAGGCCGATCCGGTAGGAGAGGTAGGTGTCCAGGCCGCGCAGCTTGCCCTCCTCCAGGCGCTGCGAGGCCAGCAGCAGGTGCACGCCCAGGGAGCGGCCGATCCGGCCGATCTGGATGAACATCTCGATGAAGTCGGGCTTGGCGGTGAGGAGTTCGGAGAACTCGTCGATGATCAGCACCAGCGAGGGCAGCGGGTCCAGCGCCGCGCCGGCCGCCCGGGCCCGCTCGTACTCGTGGATGTTGGCGTAGTTGCCGGAGCGGTGCAGCAGCTCCTGGCGGCGGTGCAGCTCGCCCTCGATCGCGTCGCGCATGCGGTCGACCAGGGTGAGCTCGCCCTCCAGGTTGGTGATCACCGCGGAGGTGTGCGGCATGTCCGCCATGCCCAGGAAGGTCGCGCCGCCCTTGAAGTCGGCGAGCACGAAGTTGAGCGTCTCCGAGGAGTGGGTCATCGCCAGCGCCAGCACCAGGGTGCGCAGCAGCTCCGACTTGCCGGAACCGGTCGCGCCCACGCACAGGCCGTGCGGGCCCATGCCCTCCAGCGCGGCCTCCTTGATGTCCAGGTAGACGTGCTCGCCGCCCGCGCCGACGCCGATCGGCACCCGCATCCGCTCGTGCTGGGCGCGCGGGCGCCAGCTGCGGGCCACGTCGAAGGAGCCCGGGTCGCCCGAGCCCATCATGTCGGTGAAGTCCAGGTTGGACAGCAGCGGCTCGTCGTCCCCGCCGGCCGAGGCCCGGTACGGCGCCAACTGCCGCGCCAGTGCCTCGGACTGCCACAGCGAGAGCAGGTCCGGCTTGCCGCTGTACGTCGCCCCGGAGGCCGAACGCAGCACCAGCTCCTGCGGGTTGACCGTCACCATCAGGTGCCCGCTCGGCTCGTCCACCTCACCCGGGACGACCTCGATGACGGTCACCCCCTGCACGCCCTCGGGGCCGGCCAGCACCGAGTCGTGCGGCACCCCGGCGCCGTCCATGATCACCACCAGGTGCGGCTGGTCCGCGGCGGGCGCCGCGTCCCGGACGAAGCGCTGGCGGCCGGCCAGCTCGTCCTGCAGCAGGTACTCCAGCTCGCCCAGGTCGGCGGCGCTCAGCCGGCGCGAGCCCGCGCCGTCGCTCTCCTTGCGGTGCTGGTTGTGCGGGAGCCACTTGGTCCAGTCCCACTCCTCGGCCGCGCCGGGGGCCGCGGCGACCGCGATCAGCAGGTCGTCCGGCGAGTGCAGGGTGGTCAGTTGGGCGATCATCGCGCGCACGTTCCCGTACACCGAGTCCGGGTCCCCGCACACCGTGATGTGGTAGAAGGCCCGCAGCGAGACCGCCAGCGGCAGGTCCTGGAGGGTGCCGTGCGCCTTGAGGAACGAGTGCATCGCGGCCGCCGACAGCGGCTCCAGCTCGTCCATCGGCGCGGTCTGCGGCGCCACCAGCGGGGTGGACAGCTGCACCGGCCCGAGGCCGACCCGGATCTGCGCGAAGTCGCCGTCCGCCGTCCGCCGCTCCCACAGCCGGCGGCCGTCCTCGACGATCGACCAGAGCTGCTCCGGCGCCGGGTTCAGGAACAGCAGCGCGCCGCGCTGGCTCTCCGCCGTGCGGCGCACCTGGCGGCGGGTCTGCTGGAGGTACTTGAGGTAGTCGCGCCGCTCGTCCGCCATCACGGTCGAGCCGCCCCGGCGGGCCCGCACGATCTGGGCCAGCACCATGCCGACCGTCGAGACGATCATCAGACCGCCCATGATCTTCATCGGCGCGGCCGCACCCGGCGAGAAGAAGAACACCGCCGAACCGCCCATGCCGAGCATCGGCAGGATGCTCATCAGCCAGTCCTCGCCGCCCTGCCGGGGCAGCTCCGGTGGACTGACCAGCTCCACCGGCTCGTCCGGCACCGTCGGCGGGTAGGCCCTGGCCGGTCGCTTGACCATGATCACACCCATGCGTCACCCACCCCGCGGCGTCGATCGATCACTTCGGCATCAGCCCTCACGCGACTGCGCTCGGCCCGGTACGGGATTCCCGTGGCTGAGGACGCCCCACACAGCGCAGCCCCCGTACCACCTCGCGCAGGCGCCGATCCTACATAGCGGCGCACAGCGGGGCGTGCCCGCACCGACGGGGGCCGCACCCCGCACCGGCACCGGGCACGAACCGAGCGGGTAGGGTAACGCCGCGCCAACTCGCGGCCCGGCCGGGCCGGTTCCACAGCCACCCCGCGCGCCACCGTGCCGCGGCACCGTCCACACAGGGGGAGCGTCCAGTGCGTCGAAGGATCGAGGTGCCGTCGTGAGCGCGACAGCCGCCACGGGCTACTGCCGGGTGACCGTCGTCGCCCCGGACCGCCGGATCGACGTCGCCCTGCCCGAGGACGTCGCCCTCGCCGACGTCTACCCCGAGGTGCTGCGGCTGGCCAACCAGAGCCAGCCCGACGGCACCCCCACCGGCTTCCACCTGGTCCGCCGCGACGGCACCGTCCTCGACAGCAGCCTGTCCCTGGCCGCCCAACACGTCCGCGACGGCGACCTGCTGGCGCTGCGCCCCTTCGCCGAGTCACTGCCGCCCGCCGTCTACGACGACGTCGCCGACGCCATCGCCAGCGCCGTCGAGGCCGACCGCCGGTTCTGGACCGTCGACCTCATGCGCGGCTTCGGCCTGATCGGCGCCGGGGTGCTGCTCACCCTGCTCGGCTTCGCGCTCTGGTTCTCCGACCTGCGCCACGACATGCACAGCCTGCCCGGCGTGCTGGCCGGCGTCGCCGCCGTGGTGCTCACCGCGCTCGCCGGGGTCCGCGCCCGGGTCTACCAGGACGCCCACGCCGCCGTCGCGCTCGGCCTCGGCGCCCTGCCGCACGCCATGATCGCCGGCAGCGGCGTCATCGCCGTCGCCCACCCGTGGGACGGCCCCGGCCGGCTCCAGTTCCTCACCGGCTGCGTCACCGTCCTGGTGATCTCCGTGCTGCTCGCCGGACTGCTCCCGGACAAGGACGCGGTGTTCGTCGCCGCCGCCTTCGTCGCCACCGCCGGCGCGCTCGCCACCTTCGCCGCCGTGCTGATGCCCGACACCCCGGCCGGGAACATCGCCGCCGTCACCGGCGTCGCCGCCGTCGCCGCGATCGGCTTCCTGCCCAGCCTCTCCGCCCGCTTCGCCCGGCTGCCGGTCGGATTCAGCGCCCCCGGCCAGACCCGCACCCGCAGCCGCGACTACGACGAGGAGGCCGAGCGCGCCGAGGCCGTCCAGTACGAGCGGATCGCCCACCAGGCCCGCCGCGGCCACGAGGTGCTGGTCGGCCTGGTCGGCGGCTGCGCCGCGGTCGTGGTCGGCGCCTGCGCCGTCCTCTCCTTCACCGACCGGACCTTCCCCGAACTGCTCGCGCTCGCCCTCGGCATCGCCGCCATGCTGCGCGCCCGGCTGTTCCGCTACACCGCGCAGGTCCTCAGCCTCACCGTCGCCGGCCTGCTCGGCCTGTGCCTGCTGATCGTCGGGCTCTCCCTGCACACCCCGCAGTTCGTCCTGCGCGCGGCCGGCTCCAGCACCGAGCTCGACCTGCGCACCATCTGGCTGGCCGCCTCCGTCGCCTTCGGGGCCGCGCTGCTCACCGCGATCGCCCTGGTGGTGCCCCGGCTGGGCGTCTCCCCGTTCTGGGGCCGCATCCTGGACCTGGTGGACAGCCTCACCCTGATCTCGCTGGTCCCGCTGGCGCTCGCCGTGCTGAACGTCTACCGGCTGGTCCGCGGCGCCACCGGCTGACCGCGCACCCCCCGCCGCCGGGCGCCCGCCACCCGCCGCCCACCCGCCGACCGGCCGGGTGGGCGGCACTGGTACCCTTGGCCTTCGAGCGCAGCCGTGTGTCCACCCCTTCGTGGGCCGTCGACCGCGGACAGCGCTCGCGACACCGAGTTCTCGCAGAGTCCTGTGCTGTCGACCAGGACCGCTCGGTAGACCTTGAAGGAGTTGCAGTGGCACTCGCCTCTGACGTCAAGAAGCAGATCTTCGCCGAGTTCGGCCAGAAGGAGGGCGACACCGGTTCCCCCGAGGTCCAGGTGGCCATGCTCTCCCGCCGCATCTCGGACCTGACCGAGCACCTCAAGTTCCACAAGCACGACCACCACTCGCGTCGTGGCCTGCTGATCCTGGTCGGCCAGCGCCGCCGCCTCCTGCAGTACCTGGCCAAGAAGGACATCGAGCGTTTCCGTACGCTCGTCGACCGCCTGGGCATCCGTCGCGGTGCCGCCGGCGGCGCCCGCTAAGACCGCCGCAGGGGGCGGCTCCCCACACCGGGGAGCCGCCCCTCGCGCGTATGCCGCGGCGGGTTCGAACGCGGCACCCTGACATAACAACTCGCGCGCACCTCCCCAGGTGGCCGAGGATTGCACCGTAGGGTTGTGGGCATGCCGGGTGATGGCGCAGGAGCGCCACCCGGGCAGCAGACCCAAACCCCCCGCGGGACGAAGGCTTCAAACGGAAGCCGCCCGCATCCGAGAGAGCGTCCAGACGCGGACCGCCCGTCCCGGCCCGGCAGCCGTGAGGCGCCGGTCCTCGGTAGTGGCCCCCGGAACCCCCGCCGACGAGCGGGGCACCCCGGAGGCTTCGATCGAAGACCGGCCCGACTGCCGCCCTCCCTGGCAGGAGGGCCCCAGGGCCAGCCCGAGGCAGTGCGCGGGGACGCTCTCCCGGAGAACGTACGAAAGAGGAGATCTTCCAGGTGGAAGAGAACGTGTTCTACGCCGAGGCCGTGATCGACAACGGTTCCTTCGGCACCCGTACCATCCGCTTCGAGACCGGCCGTCTGGCCCGTCAGGCCGCCGGCTCCGCCGTGGCCTACCTCGACGACGACACCATGGTGCTGTCGGCCACCAGCGCGTCCAAGCAGCCGAAGGAGCACTTCGACTTCTTCCCGCTGACCGTGGACGTCGAGGAGCGGATGTACGCCGCCGGCCGCATCCCCGGCTCGTTCTTCCGTCGCGAGGGCCGGCCCTCCGAGGACGCGATCCTCACCTGCCGCCTGATCGACCGCCCGCTGCGCCCGTCCTTCGTCAAGGGCCTGCGCAACGAGGTCCAGGTCGTCTGCACGATCATGGCGCTCAACCCCGACCACCTGTACGACGTGGTCGCCATCAACGCCGCCTCCGCCTCCACCCAGCTGGCGGGCCTGCCGTTCTCCGGCCCGATCGGTGGCGTCCGCGTCGCGCTGATCAAGGGCCAGTGGGTCGCCTTCCCGACCCACAGCGAGCTGGAGTCGGCCGTCTTCGACATGGTCGTCGCCGGTCGCGTCCTGCCGGACGGCGACGTCGCGATCATGATGGTCGAGGCCGAGGCCACCGACAAGACCATCAAGCTGGTCGAGGGCGGCGCCGAGGCGCCGACCGAGGACGTCGTCGCCGCCGGTCTGGACGCCGCGAAGCCCTTCATCAAGGTGCTCTGCGCCGCCCAGTCGCAGCTCGCCGCCCAGGCCGCCAAGCCGACCGCCGACTTCCCGGTCTTCCTGGACTACCAGGACGACGTCCTGGCCGCGCTGACCGCCGCCGTCAAGGACGAGCTGGCCAAGGCCCTCACCATCCCGGGCAAGCAGGAGCGCAACGCCGAGCTGGACCGCGTCAAGGCGGTCGCCGCCGAGAAGCTGCTCCCCGAGTTCGAGGGTCGCGAGAAGGAGATCAGCGCCGCCTACAACGCGCTGACCAAGAAGGTCGTCCGCGAGCGCGTCATCAAGGACAAGGTCCGCATCGACGGCCGCGGTGTCACCGACATCCGCACCCTGGCCGCCGAGGTCGAGGCCATCCCGCGCGTCCACGGCTCGGCCCTGTTCGAGCGCGGCGAGACCCAGATCCTGGGCGTCACCACGCTGAACATGCTCCGGATGGAGCAGCAGCTCGACACGCTCTCCCCGGAGACGCGTCGCCGCTACATGCACAACTACAACTTCCCGCCGTACTCGGTCGGCGAGACCGGCCGCGTGGGCTCGCCCAAGCGTCGCGAGATCGGCCACGGCGCCCTCGCCGAGCGCGCCATCCTCCCGGTCCTGCCGACCCGCGAGGAGTTCCCCTACGCGATCCGCCAGGTCTCCGAGGCGCTGAGCTCCAACGGCTCCACCTCGATGGGCTCGGTCTGCGCCTCGACCATGTCGCTGCTGAACGCCGGTGTGCCGCTCAAGGCCGCCGTCGCCGGCATCGCCATGGGCCTGATCTCCCAGGAGATCGACGGCGAGACCCACTACGTCGCGCTGACCGACATCCTCGGTGCCGAGGACGCGTACGGCGACATGGACTTCAAGGTCGCCGGTACCCGCAACTTCATCACCGCGCTGCAGCTCGACACCAAGCTGAACGGCATCCCGGCCTCCGTGCTGGCCGCCGCGCTCAAGCAGGCCAAGGACGCCCGCCTGCACATCCTCGACGTGATGAACGAGGCCATCGACTCGCCCGACGAGATGTCCCCGAACGCGCCGCGGATCATCACCATCAAGATCCCGGTGGACAAGATCGGTGAGGTCATCGGCCCCAAGGGCAAGATGATCAACCAGATCCAGGAGGACACCGGCGCCGAGATCACGATCGAGGACGACGGCACCATCTACATCGGTGCCGCCGACGGCCCGGCCGCCGAGGCCGCCCGCACCACGATCAACCAGATCGCCAACCCGACCATGCCGGAGGTCGGCGAGCGCTACCTGGGCACCGTGGTCAAGACCACGACGTTCGGCGCGTTCGTGTCGCTCATGCCGGGCAAGGACGGCCTGCTGCACATCTCGCAGATCCGCAAGCTGGCCGGCGGCAAGCGCGTCGAGAACGTCGAGGACGTCCTCGGCGTCGGCGCCAAGGTGCAGGTCGAGATCGCCGAGATCGACCCGCGCGGCAAGCTCTCCCTGATCCCGGTCGTCGAGGGCGAGGAAGGCGGCGAGGCCGCTTCCGAGTGAAGCGCCGCTAGCTGACCCTTGCGGCCCGTACGCCTCCCGGCGTGCGGGCCGCACCCTGTTGTCCACGCGTTCGTCCGTACGTGCCATTCCACGTGCGTTTCCTCTGGAGGTACCCCCCGTGGCCCAGGCCCCGGCGGTAAAGCAGCGTCCCGGCTCCACCCGGACCCTGCTCAAGGGCGTCGACGGCGCCGGCACGGTGCGCCGCACCGTCCTCCCCGGCGGCCTGCGGGTCGTCACCGAGACCCTGCCGACAGTGCGCTCCGCGACCTTCGGCATCTGGGTCGGCGTCGGCTCCCGGGACGAGACCCCGCAGCTCAACGGCGCCACCCACTACCTGGAGCACCTGCTCTTCAAGGGCACCGAGCGGCGCAGCGCGCTGGACATCTCGGCGGCCCTGGACGCGGTCGGCGGCGAGATGAACGCCTTCACCGCGAAGGAGAACACCTGCTACTACGCCCGGGTCCTGGACACCGACCTGCCGCTGGCCATCGACGTGGTCTGCGACATGCTCACCGGCTCGCTGATCCGCGCCGAGGACGTCGACGCCGAACGCGGCGTCATCCTCGAGGAGATGGCGATGGCCGAGGACGACCCGGGTGACGTCGTCCACGACCTGTTCGCCAAGGTGATCTTCGGCAGCGGCCCGCTCGGCCGCCCGATCCTCGGCACCCAGGAGACCATCAAGGCCCTCACCCGGGACCAGGTCGCCGGCTTCTACCACCGCCGCTACCGCCCGGAGAACCTGGTCGTCGCGGCGGCCGGCAACCTCGACCACCGCAAGGTCGTCAAGCAGGTCCAGGAGGCCTTCGCGCCGGTGCTGGCCCGCTCCACCGCGGCGCCCGCCGAGGCCCGCCGCGGCGTCAAGGCGCTGCGCACGGCCGGCCGGGTCGAGGTGCTCAACCGCTCCACCGAGCAGGCCCACCTGGTGCTGGGCGTGCCCGGCGTGCCCCGGCACGACGAGCGCCGCTGGGCGATGGGCGTGCTCAACGCGGCCCTGGGCGGCGGGATGAGCTCCCGGCTGTTCCAGGAGGTCCGGGAGAAGCGCGGCCTGGCCTACTCCGTCTACTCGTACTCCTCCTCCTACGCGGACAGCGGCCTGTTCGGCATCTACGCCGGCTGCCAGCCCAAGCGCGTCGAGGAGGTGCTGCGGATCTGCCGCGAGGAGCTCGCCAAGGTGGTCGCCGACGGCATCACCGAGGAGGAGCTGCAGCGCGCGATCGGCCAGATCTCCGGCTCCACCGTGCTCGGCATGGAGGACACCGGCTCGCTGATGAACCGGATCGGCAAGGCCGAACTCAGCTACGGGCACCACCTGTCGGTGGACGACATGCTGGCGCGGATCGCCGCGGTGACCCTGGAGGACGTCCACGCGGTGGCCCGTGATGTGCTGGGCGCGTACCGGCCGTCGCTGGCGCTGATCGGGCCGGTCAACGACAAGCGGGCCGCCCGGCTCGCCGATCTGCTGGTCTGAGGATTGTCCCCCCGGAGAGGAACGTCGCTATGACGCTGCGTGTCGCCGTGATCGGTGCCAACGGACGGATCGGCTCGGAGGCGGTCAAGGCCGTCGAGGCCGCGCCGGACCTGGAGCTGGTGGCCACCCTCGGCCGCGGCTCCAGGCTGGAGGAGCTGACCGAGGCCGGTGCCCAGGTCGCCGTCGAACTCACCCACCCGGACTCGGTGATGGGCAACCTCGACTACTGCCTGCGCCACGGCATCCACGTGGTCACCGGCACCACCGGCTGGACCGACGAGCGACTGGCCACCGTCGAGGGCCTGTTGGCGCAGGCCCCCGACCTCGGCCTGCTGATCGCGCCCAACTTCTCCATCGGCGCGATCCTCGGCATGAAGTTCTCCCAGCTGGCGGCGAGGTACTTCGAGTCGGTCGAGGTGGTCGAACTCCACCACGACCGCAAGGCCGACGCCCCCAGCGGCACCGCCACCCGCACCGCCCAGCTGATCGCCGCGGCCCGCGCCGAGGCCGGCCGGCCGAAGCAGCAGGATCCGACCACCCACAGCCTGCCCGGCGCGCGCGGCGCCGACGTGGACGGGGTGCCGGTGCACGCCGTACGGCTGCGCGGCCTGCTCGCCCACCAGCAGGTGATGTTCGGCGACACCGGCGAGACGCTCACCATCCGGCACGACTCACTGCACCACAGCAGCTTCATGCCGGGCATCCTGCTGGGCGTGCGCAAGGTCGTCGAGACCCCGGGGCTGACCTTCGGCCTCGAACACTTCCTGGACGTGTGACCGTGGTGAACCCCAGGAGCGCGACATGACCTCCCGTACCGGTTTCTTCGTCCTGTCCGGCGTACTGCTGCTGGTCGCCCTCCTCTGCGTGGGGGAGGGCGTCCAGCTGGTCGCCACCGGAAAGCCGCTCGGCATCGGCATCGGCCTCTGCGCCTTCGTGATCCCGGTGATCGGCATCTGGTTCCTGCGCCAGACCGTCCGCTTCGGCCGGGCCAGCGAGCAGCTCGCCCGGGAGCTGGAGGCCGAGGGCGGCCTGCCGGTGGACGAGCTCCGGCGCACCGGCGGCGGACGGATCGACCGGGCCTCGGCCGACGCGGTGTTCACCCGCCGCCAGGCCGAGGCGGAGGCCGCGCCGGGCGACTGGCGGGTCTGGTTCCGCCTCGCCGTGGCCTACGCCGACGCCGGCGACACCCCGCGCGCCCGCAAGACCATGCAGCACGCCATCAAGCTGCACAGCACCGAACCCGCAAGGAGTAACGCGTGAGCGACGAACCGACGGCCCCCAGCTTCCGGAGCGACGTGACGGTGGAGCTGGTCCGCAGCGCCGCCGCCGATTCGGACGTCATCTGGTCGGCCCGGGTGTCGACCGCGGGGGAGCAGTCCCTGGAGGCGCTCCAGCAGGACCCGGAGAAGTCCAAGGGCCTGATCAACTTCCTGATGCGCGACCGGCACGGCACGCCGTTCGAGCACAACTCGATGACCTTCTTCATCAGCGCGCCGATCTTCGTGTTCCGCGAGTTCCACCGGCACCGCAGCGGCTGGTCGTACAACGAGGAGTCCGGCCGCTACCGCGAGCTGGAGCCGGTCTTCTACGTCCCGGGCACCGACCGCAAGCTGGTCCAGCAGGGCCGTCCGGGCAAGTACGAGTTCCACGAGGGCACCCCGGAGCAGCACGGGACCACCATCGGGGCGATGGAGGCCGCGTACCGCGAGTCCTACGCCCGCTACCAGGAGATGCTGGCGGCCGGCGTGGCCCGCGAGGTGGCCCGGGCGGTGCTGCCGGTCGGCCTGTTCTCCTCGATGTACGCGACCTGCAACGCGCGCTCGCTGATGCACTTCCTCTCGCTGCGCACCCGGCGGGAGAACTCGGCGGTGCCGTCCTTCCCGCAGCGCGAGATCGAGATGGTCGCGGAGCGGATGGAGGAGCAGTGGGCCCAGCTCATGCCGCTCACCCATGCGGCCTTCGAGAAGCACGGCCGGGTCGCCCCCTGACCTGGGACGACAGGCATATGGGCAGAGTGTCGGGCATGTCTGGATTGCGGCTTTTCTAGCCGCTCCCTACATTCGTGACCACGGATCCCGGTGCTGCCCGAACCCCCGAGCGGGCAGCACCGGGATCCCATTCCCCGCCCCTGGCCTGCTCACCTGTCCGAACCATGGACCGGCATGGGTACCGCCCCACCGCCTACGAGTAGCTTTGGACGCATGGCTCCGACCTCCACCCCCCAGACGCCGTTCGGCCGGGTACTGACCGCGATGGTCACCCCGTTCACCGCCGACGGCGCGCTCGACCTCGACGGCGCCCAGCGCCTCGCCACGCACCTCGTCGACTCCGGGAACGACGGCCTCGTCGTCAACGGCACCACCGGTGAGTCCCCGACCACCAGCGACGCCGAGAAGGCCCAGCTCGTCCGCGCCGTGGTGGAGGCGGTCGGGGACCGTGCCCACGTGGTGGCCGGGGTCGGCACCAACGACACCCACCACAGCGTCGAACTGGCCCGCCAGGCGGAGGCGGCCGGGGCGCACGGCCTGCTGGTCGTCACGCCGTACTACAACAAGCCCCCGCAGGAGGGCCTGTACCGGCACTTCACGCAGGTCGCCGACGCCACCGGCCTGCCGGTCATGGCGTACGACATCCCGGGCCGCAGCGGGGTCGCGCTGAGCCACGAGACCCTGGTCCGGCTCGGCGAGCACCCGCGGATCGTCGCCAACAAGGACGCCAAGGGCGACCTCGGCGCGGCGGCCTGGGCGATAGCCCGCTCCGACCTCGCCTGGTACTCCGGCGACGACATCCTGAACCTGCCGCTGCTGTCCGTCGGGGCCGCCGGCGTGGTCAGCGTCGTCGGGCACGTGGTCGCCGGTGAGTTGAAGGCCATGATCGAGGCCTACCTGGCCGGCGATGTGGCCAAGGCCACCGCCGTCCACCAGGGCCTGCTGCCGGTGTTCACCGGTATGTTCCGCACCCAGGGCGTGATCCTCACCAAGGCCGCGCTGGACCTCCAGGGCCTGCCCGCCGGGCCGCTGCGCCTGCCCCTGGTCGGCGCGACGTCCGAGGAGATCGACCGATTGAAGCAGGATCTCGCCTCCGGCGGGGTACACCTGTAGCAGACACAGACGTGCGCGCCCCGGCTCGCCGGACCCGACCGGGTCCGCCGCTGGACCGGACCGAAGGCGCGAGAGCACAGACCCAGTAGGAAGAACGACACTGAGTACGCACGCCATATGTCTCCAGGGGGAGGACCCCGGGCATATGGCGTGCGTCGTGAGGAGAGTCTTTTGAGCCACCCGCACCCCGAACTCGGCGCGCCCCCGGCCCTCAAGGAGGGCGCCCTCCGCATCACTCCGCTCGGCGGCCTCGGCGAGATCGGCCGCAACATGACGGTCCTCGAGTACGGCGACCGCATCCTGATCATCGACTGCGGCGTCCTCTTCCCCGAGGACGAGCAGCCCGGCGTGGACCTGATCCTCCCGGACTTCAGCTACATCCGGGACCGCCTCGACAAGGTCGACGGCATCGTCCTCACCCACGGCCACGAGGACCACATCGGCGCCGTCCCGTTCCTCCTGCGGGAGAACCCGGACATCCCGCTGATCGGCTCCAAGCTGACCCTCGCCCTGATCGAGGCCAAGCTCGCCGAGCACCGCATCCGGCCGTACGTGCTGGAGGTCAAGGAGGGCGAGCGCGAGCGCATCGGCCCCTTCGACTGCGAGTTCATCGCGGTCAACCACTCCATCCCGGACGCCCTCGCCGTGGCGGTCCGCACCCCCGCCGGCATGGTCGTGGCCACCGGTGACTTCAAGATGGACCAGCTGCCGCTGGACGGCCGCCTCACCGACCTGCCGACCTTCGCCAAGCTGGCGGAGGAGGGCATGGACCTGCTGCTGGTGGACTCCACCAACGCCGAGGTCCCCGGCTTCATCCCGCACGAGCGCGACATCTCGGCCGCGCTGCGAAACGTTTTCGCGAACGCCGACAAGCGCATCATCGTCGCGTCCTTCGCCAGCCACGTGCACCGCATCCAGCAGGTGCTGGACGCCGCGCACGAGTACAAGCGCAAGGTCGCCTTCGTCGGCCGCTCGATGGTCCGCAACATGGGCATCGCCCGTGACCTCGGGTACCTCAAGGTCCCCGGCAACATGGTCGTCGACGTCAAGCAGCTCGACGACCTGCCGGACAAGGAGGTCGTGCTGATCTGCACCGGCTCCCAGGGCGAGCCGATGGCGGCGCTGTCCCGGATGGCCAACCGCGACCACCAGATCCGCATCGTGGAGGGCGACACCGTCGTCCTGGCGTCCTCGCTCATCCCGGGCAACGAGAACGCCGTCTACCGCGTGATCAACGGCCTGACCCGCTGGGGCGCCAAGGTCGTGCACAAGGGCAACGCCAAGGTGCACGTCTCCGGCCACGCCTCGGCCGGCGAGCTGCTGTACTTCTTCAACATCTGCAAGCCGCGCAACCTGATGCCGGTCCACGGCGAGTGGCGCCACCTGCGGGCCGCCGCCGAGCTCGGCATCGCCACCGGCGTGCCGCGCAACCGCGTGGTCATCGCCGAGGACGGCGTCTGCGTCGACCTGGAGAAGGGCGTCGCCCGGATCGTCGGCAAGGTCCGGGCCGGCTACGTCTACGTCGACGGCGCCTCGGTCGGCGACATCACCGAGGCCTCGCTCAAGGACCGCAGGATCCTCGGCGAGGAGGGCTTCATCTCGGTCTTCGTCGCGGTCGACACCACCAACGGCAAGCTGGTCGGCAGCCCGACCATCCAGGCCCGCGGCTCCGGCATCGACGACAACGCCTTCGTGCCGGTCGTCGCCAAGCTCCAGGAGGCCCTGGACCGCTCGGCGAGCGACGGCGTGCTGGAGCCCCGCCAGGTGCAGCAGCTCGTCCGCCGGACCATCGGCAAGTGGGTCGCGGACAACTACCGCCGCCGGCCGATGATCCTGCCGGTCGTCGTCGAGGTCTGAGCCCCGCTCCAGACCCTCGTCCGGCCCCGCTGAGGCTGGTTTGACGTGGGGCGACCCGGTGCGTAATGTTCTCCGGGTTGCCCCACGGGACGAGCCCCAAGGAAGTCCTCGAATACGAATGCGAATTCGAGAACTACCGGGAAAACGGACCGAGAAACTCTGGTAGAGTTCGGGAGCGCCGAAAGGCAAAAGCCAAATCGGATGAATGAAACTCCGGAAAACGGAGCGGAAAACATCTGATAAGCTTGAAACACGAAAGAACGAAGCGCCCGGAGGGCCCGCTGGAAGGCGGTCCGAAGGAAGCGTCCGTTCCTTGAGAACTCAACAGCGTGCCAAAAGTCA